>JALFIX010000176.1 GCA_022775105.1 Prevotella sp.
CCATTCTTCATTCTTCATTCTTCATTCTTCATTTTAAAGTTATGAAAATATTAGTTCTCAACTGTGGAAGCTCATCTATCAAGTATGCGCTTTACGACATGGACACCAAGGAGGTGATGACCTCAGGAGGTGCTGAGAGAGTGGGATTGGACGGTGCATTCGTCAAGGTGAAATTAGCTAACGGGGAAAAGAAGCAGATAATGCACGACATACCCGAACATACTGAGGGCGTGAAGTTTATCTTCTCTCTGCTCACCGACCCCGAAATCGGTGTCATCAAAGACCTTAAGGAAATTGATGCCGTGGGACACCGTATGGTGCACGGAGGAGAGAAGTTCAACAAGAGCGTACTTCTCACCGACGAGGTGCTGAAGGTGTTCGAGGAGTGCAGCGATCTCGCTCCACTTCACAATCCCGCCAACCTCAAGGGAGTGAAGGCCGTAAGCGAACTTATGCCCGGACTGCCCCAAGTGGGAGTGTTCGACACTGCATTCCATCAGACTATGCCTGATTATGCATATATGTATGCAGTGCCTTACGAACTGTATGAGAAGTATGCAATCCGTCGCTATGGTTTCCACGGAACAAGCCATCGCTATGTGGCAAAGCGCGTGTGCGACTTCTTGGGAGTGAATCCCGAGGACAAGAAGATTATCACCTGCCACATCGGAAACGGTGCTTCCATTGCAGCTGTTGACGGAGGCAAGTGTGTTGACACATCTATGGGTCTTACTCCTCTTGAGGGTGTGATGATGGGAACCCGTTCGGGTGACATCGACGGTGGTGCAGTGGCATTCCTGCAGAAGAAACTCGGTCTCGATGCCGACGGTATCTCTGACTTGCTCAACAAGAAGAGCGGTGTGCTCGGTATCACAGAACTTTCCTCCGACATGCGCGAGGTGGAGGCTGCCTGCGAAAAGGGCGACCCCAAGGCTGTACTTGCAATGAAGATGTACAACTACCGCATCAAGAAGTACATCGGTGCATACGCTGCAGCAATGGGCGGTGTGGATATCATCGTGTTCACTGCCGGTGTAGGTGAAAACCAGTGGAGCACTCGTCAGGAATCATGCGAAGGACTTGAATTCCTCGGTGTGAAGATTGACAAGGAACTCAACAAGGGACTTCGTGGAGTTGAGAAGATTATCTCAACTGAGGATTCAAAAGTCACCGTCTGCATCATCCCGACAGACGAGGAGCTTATGATTGCCACCGATACAATGGAACTGCTGTAATTTTAATGGCGATATCTTTTGAAAACATAATAAGAATGACAGTCACGGCGGGACTCTTGTCCTTCGCCGTGACTTCTTCTGCCCAAAGGGATTCTATTCTCTTTGAGGAAAACCATACGATAGACACAACTGCCGTTGGCGAGTTGAGAGTGAACATCGACAACCTTAACTTCTTCAAAAACAACGAATACGAGAGTCTTATCACAAAGGGATACACTCTTCCCGGATTTTGGATAAAACCCTCTGTAAGCTATCAGCCCCTGAAAAACCTGAAGGTTGACGTGGGGGCATATATGATACATTATTGGGGAGCCACAAAATACCCCAACTTCAACTATAGCGACATGCCGGAATGGCACGGGGAACAATATCAGAGGGGATTCCACATACTGCCGTTCTTCAGAGTGCAGATTGACCCTACAAAACGCCTGAGCCTTATCCTCGGAACTCTCTACGGACACAACAACCACAACCTCATCGCCCCACTCTACAACTATGAGATGGGACTTTCGGGTGACCCCGAGACAGGATTCCAGATTATATGGGATGCACCACGGCTGAAGTTGGACTCGTGGATAAACTGGGAGAGTTTCATATATCGCAATGACACCCACCAGGAGAGCTTTTCATTCGGCACGTCACTCAAACTGCTTGCAAACAGAAGCGATGCCCCCTTGCACGTTTATTTCCCGTTGCAGTCAATCTTCCAGCACAGGGGAGGGGAAATAAACACCGAGGCAGAAGAGCGTCAGGTGAAAACATGGATGAATGCGGCAGCGGGTATGGGACTGACCTTCAACACCCGCAACAGTTTTGTGCCATGGATAAACCTTGAGGCCTGCGGAGCCTATTACAAGCAGGTGGCGGGCGACATGCTCCCGTTTGACAAGGGACATGGTTTTCTTGCCACTGCATCAATGAGACTATGGAAGTTTGACGTCATCGGGGAATACTGGTGGTGCAAGGATTTTATAAGCATATTGGGCAATCCACTGTATGGTGCGATGGGCATAGAGGACAACTCCTATCTTCTCGACAAACCGAAGATGCTCAACGGACACATTGGCTACTCGCAAAACTTAGGCAAGGGATTTGCCTGGGGAATACATGCCGACGTTTTCGACAATATAAAAGAAAACGCCGTGAGCTGGGCCCTCGGCGTTTATATGAGAATGAATTTCAATTTCCTTCTGAAGAAATTCTAACTTGCACATTTGAAAGGTACGCCCTGAAAGGGCAACGAGCACATAGCCCAGGGCAGAGCGAAGCGACACCCTGGGTTTGTATGCCGAGGATGTAAGTACGCCCTGAAAGGGCAAAAGCGTTTTTCACCGCTGCAATTACGCTTTTGCCCTTGCAGGGCGTTTAAATGCAATAACATCAAAAACCCAGGGCGTTGCCCTGGGCTATGTGCTTTTGGGCTTTCAGCCCCAACTCCCGACCATACAGGTCGGGGAATTTTAGGCGAGCAGTTTTTTTACGATGTCGGAGATAGCCTTTCCATCGGCTTTGCCTGCAAGTTGCTTGCTGGCAACACCCATCACCTTGCCCATCTCCTTGATGCTCGAAGCACCGGTCTGGGCGATGATTTCCTTCACGGCAGCCTCAATCTCCTCTGCTGACATTGCCTTTGGGAGATAGCTCTCGATAACCTTCACCTGAGCCATCTCAGCCTCTGCAAGGTCGGGACGGTTCTGCTGAGTGTATAGGTCGGCGGAATCATGTCCTTGCTTGGCGAGTTTCTGCAAAATCTTCAGAGCAGCCGCATCGTCGAGGGTGTCGTTTGCACCCGGTGCGGTCTTAGCCTCTATAAACACTTTCTTTATGTTGCGCAATGCCTCCAAGGTCACCTTGTCCTTGGCTTTCATTGCTGCAACGATGTCTTTACTTACCTTTTCAAATAGTTCCATAATATTTATGAGAATTTAATTGTTCCTTGAATCTCGCGGTTTGTATTTTCTTCGCGCTTCTCCTCTGTCCTGTCAACACTCACGCTCTGGTTGTGAATGCTTTCAAGGATTTCCTTCGTGCGCTTGTACGTTGGGGAAGTCTCAACCCTGGCTATGACATTGTCGTTGTCAAGGTCTTCGGCATGGAAGAGATAGATATGAGCCGGACGCTTGTATTTGAGGTTGTTGCCCTCGTTACCATAGTAACGCTGGCGACGTTCCTGACGCTCTGCCTCCTTCTCCTGTTCCTCGGCAATGCGTTTAGCCTCTTCCTGAGTGTGGCGACGGGCATGTCCGTGCATCATTTCGATGTTCTCGATACCAAAACCAGTGGCAAGGATTGTCACCTTCACCTTCTTGCCAAGTTCGGGGTCAGTGGCAAGTCCCCACTTTATCTCGAAGTCACCGAACTTCGCCATGAAGTCATTCACGTCATTCATCTCCTCCATCATGAGACTGTCCTTGCCGTCCTTCTGTCCGCAGAACGATATGGAGAGCAGGATCTTCTTGGAGTTGAACACGTCATTATCGTTGAGCAAGGGGGAATTGAGCGCATCGTCGATAGCCTTCTTCACACGACCTTCTCCCTCACCGTAACCTGTTGACATGATGGCGACACCACCATCCTTGAGGACAGTCTTCACGTCGTTGAAGTCGAGGTTGATAAGACCATGGACAGTGATAATCTCAGCAATACTCTTGGCAGCAACGCTCAGAGTGTCATCAGCCTTGCCAAAGGCATCGAGCACAGTGAGGTTGGGATATATCTCGCGCAAGCGTTCGTTATTGATAACCAGAAGGGCGTCAACATGTTTCGACATCTCCTCCACTCCATCAAGAGCCTGGTCAATCTTGCGGTCACCTTCGAAACGGAAAGGAATAGTGACGATACCCACCGTCAGGATACCCATCTCCTTGGAAACACGGGCAATGACAGGAGCTGCACCAGTACCCGTGCCACCACCCATACCGGCAGTGATAAAGGTCATGCGCGTTCCGTCATTGAGCATATTCTTTATGTCGTCAAGACTTTCCTCAGCAGCCTGACGCGCCTTTTCCGGCTTGTTTCCGGCTCCGAGTCCTTCCTTGCCGAGTTGCAGATGCACAGGCACAGGTGAATCATTCAGTGCCTGATTGTCGGTATTACATAGAACGAACGACACGTCGTGTATGCCTTCGCGGTACATGTGGTTGACGGCATTACCGCCTCCACCTCCGACACCGATGACCTTGATGATGCTATGCTCCTTCTCTGGAGCCCCAAAGTCAACTATAGGAATATTGTTGTCTGCCATATCTAATTTTTTTTATTCTTCTTCTGTTATTTTCTGGGTCATTTTCTTAAGCAAATTCCAACACTTGTTCAGTGGACTGTTCTCTTTCTTCTCCTGGGCTATGCGTCTCTTCTCTTCCTCCTGGCGCTCGCGTTCCAGTCGTTCCTCTTCCTCACGCTTTCTTCGCAGTTCTTCCTCCTGCTGGCGCTTTTCAGCCTCTGTCGGGACCACACCCTGCTTTTTGGGCATATCGCGGTTGAGCTGTGAGGGCACTGCATCAGGTTTCTGACTGAAGAGGTTGTTTGGATCATACTCGTCGCCGGCACAGTTGCGGTCGCCCTTGATAAGAAGGCCGAGGATAGTGTTCATCATGGCATTCTTGGCATTGATTTCCGCATTGTTGGAGGTCACTGTATGATTAACGAACTTTGCGATACGTATCTTGTCGATATGCGTATGATTGATGAATGCCTTGTCGATATTCTTGAGATTAGAGCCACCACCCGTGAGGATAATTCCACCGAGCAGTTTGTCGCTGTACTCAGCCGGCACCTGATACCACACGTTGGCAACAATCTCTTCCAATCGGCTTTCCACAATCTCGATGAACTTGCGGCTGTCCACCTTGCGGTCGTTGTCAATAGGCAACATCAGGTCGTTGTCAATGTCAGCATTGTCAGTGTATGCCGAGGCATACTTCAACTTCATCTTCTCGGCATCCGACTCTTCCATCTGAAGCGATGCTATATCCTTGGTGATGTTGTTACTTCCAAGGGGAATAACGGCAAGATGACGTAGGATGTTCTTGCTATATACAGACACCGTGGTAGTGTCGGCACCCAAATCCACAAGGGCACATCCCGAACGCTTCTCGGCTTCGGTCAATACACTGTCGGCAAGGGCAATAGGAGCGATGTACATCTCAGCCACATTGACGTTGATAGTCTCAAAACACTTGTTGAGATTCTTGTAGAAAGTGTTTCGCTGAAGAATATTCAGGAAGTTACCCTCGATATGTGAGCACTGAATGCCCACGGGGTCGGTCTGATATTGCGAATCCACCCTGTATTCCTGTTGGGCGACATCCAGAATCTCCTGGTCAGGATACTTCATCGCACTGTTGGCATCCATCAGGTCGATAATCATTTCCTGTGTCACCTTAGTGGCAGAAGTCAAGTCCTTGGAGATGACATTTCTCACACTGCGTATAGACTGTCCTCCCACTCCCACATACACCTGAGTTATCTCAGTCTTGAGCTGGGTGGTCAGTTTCTTTATAATGCTGGATATGCAGAGGGCTGTCTTGTCAATGTTATACACCACACCCTTGCGTATGAATGAAGACGATTCCTCCTTGACAACAGCCAACACGTTGATGCTGCCGTCAAGATTCTTCCGTCCCGCTATACCTGTCACCTTGGAAGAGCCAAGTTCAATTGCTACGATAAAATCCTTTGCTGCCATTATCTTATATATTTTGTTTCTTTTTACATATTATCTGATTCTCAAAAGCGAGATTAATATAGGAATACTTGTTCCATCCTGCCTGCGACAGGCCATAGCGATAGAATTTCTCCAGACGCTCCAGTTTCCCTTCAAGTCCTGTTGGATGACCTATATATATTATATGCTCACCCACACGTGGCACAAGCTCCACCGTGCCGTCGGCAAGCACATTGACCTGCACTATCTGGTTGCGCCAGAACTTGTCGTTGACAATGGTGTTTCCTATCTTTGTCAACACCTTGCAGGCATATTTGCGGTTCACCTTGCCTGTGGCTATCATAATGTCAGAACAGTACTTGGAGTTGGGCATCACGCCACCATGGTTATCCACATAATAGTCATCCCCATTGTCTGCCTTCACCCTGATCACGGGAGTGCGTTGGGTCACCTTGATACACACGTGTCCGCTCTGGGTCTTATAGCACTGGGCATCATTTACAAAAGGACTGCTCTCGAGCACGTCCTCTATCTCGCGCGCGTCCACCTTGTCCATCGGTTTCGCCAATGGATACAAACCTGACTTCTGCAAGATGGACTTTATCTCGTCGGCATTGAGAAAACCGTCAACCACAGCGTCCTGTATGTCGATTTTCACTTGGTTGCACACCAATTCATTACCCGCTTCAGGTTCATTGAAGGAGGTGATGGCAAATACGAGATATACAGCCAACAATACATCGACCACCACGAGGAGAGTCTTCTTCCAATTGTAAATCCAATACTTCATGTCCTATTCTTTCTTTTTCAAAATCTTCTCCATCTCGGGCACCATATTGTCCAAGTCACCGGCTCCGAGCACCACCAACACGTCAAAATCGTGCGACTTGACATATTCGAGCACCTCTTCCTTGTGAATCATCTCTTTCTCTACACCGGCCTTGAGGTTGTCATATATCAACTCAGAGGTCACCCCCGGTATGGGTTCTTCACGGGCTGGATAGATATCACAGAGAACCACATGGTCAAGCAGGCTCAGGCTATCGGCGAAATCCTTGTAGAAGTCGCGTGTGCGGGTATAAAGGTGAGGCTGGAACAATGCCGTAATCTTGCGGTCACTATACAGCTCACGGATGCTCTTCGCACTCTGGTATATCTCCTGAGGATGATGGGCATAGTCGCTCAGGAACACCAACTTGTCGGTCTTTATCTTGAAGTCAAAACGTCGGTCAACACCTCCGTATGTCTTCATTCCATACTTCAGTTCTTCCGCCGTACAACCATTGAGTTGTGCCATTGCCATAGCCGCAATACCGTTGACTATATTGATAGGCACAGGTTGCCCAAGTTCCACATTCCTCACCGTCTCAACAGGAGACACGAAGTCGAAAGTGATTCCTCCATTGACGATACGCACGTTCTCGGCATGGAAGTCTCCCTTGTCACGACTATATGTATATCGTCTGACTCCCGGCTGAAGGTCATCCTTCATCTCCAACCCCTCGTGGATGATGAGTGCGCCCCCCGGCTGTATCAACGACGAGTATTTGCGGAAACTCTCAAGATAAGCCTCCTTGGTGCCATAGATATCGAGATGATCGGGATCTGTTGCCGTAATCACCGACATCCAGGGAGACAGCCAATGAAAAGAGCGGTCAAACTCATCTGCTTCTATCACCACATAGTCACTTTCGCTCAAAATATAGTTTGTGCCATAGTTCTTGGAGATACCACCGAGGAAGGCATTACAGTCGAGATGACTCTGGTGCATTATATGGGCACACATAGTGGATGTTGTGGTCTTGCCGTGAGTACCCGCGAAACAAAGTCCCTTATGGGCCTTGGTGAGAGTGCCAAGCACCTGTGCGCGCTTTTGGATTTCGAATCCACCCTCACGGAAAAACGCCAATTCCTTGTGTTCGTTGGGTATCGCAGGAGTATAAATCACGAGACACGACTTCTTGTCGCGACAAGCATGTGGAATCTCGTCAACGTTCTCCTCATAGTGGACAAGGGCACCTTCCAGTTCCAGTTGCCTTGTGAGCTGTGAGGGGGTCTTGTCATATCCACCCACAACAACACCTTTCTTGATGAAATAGCGGGCTATTGCGCTCATTCCTATTCCACCGACTCCCACGAAATATACAGCCTTTATATCTTTAATTTCCATTTTTCAAAACAGGATCCTTAAATCCTTTAATCCTTTAATTTTTTAATTCTTTAATTCTTTAATTCTTCACCTCCTCCGCCATTCTTATGACTTCCTTTGCTATGATTTCCGCAGAGTCGGGCAATGCTAATTTCAGGATATTCTCAGCCAGTGACCTAAGCTTCTCATCATCAGCGACAGTCTTCATCGCCAACGGCAACAATGATGTTGGAGCATCGGCATCCTTGACAAGTATCGCCGCATCCTTATTGACAAGAGCCATGGCATTCTTAGTCTGATGGTCCTCGGCTACATTCGGCGAGGGAACCAATATCACGGGCTTGCCAATGAGACAGAATTCAGAAATACTGCTTGCCCCGGCACGGCTGACAACGAGGTCAGCAGCCTTGTATGCGGCAGCCATATCCGATATGAAGTCCATAACCTTCAGATTATCCATCTTAGGCTCCTTGGCAATGCGCTCCATTATAGTGGCATTATAGTATTTACCTGTCTGCCATATAAACTGCACATCGCTGTCCCTCACCATATCAAGATGCCCCAGGACACTCTCGTTCACAGTACGTGCACCAAGACTTCCACCCACAAGAAGAATGGTTTTCTTGTCGGGATCAAGTCCAAACTGCGACAATGCAGCCTCACGCGTGATGTCGGATTCGAGTAAAGTCTGACGCACGGGATTTCCCGTCTTCACAATCTTGTCAGCGGGAAAGAACCGCTCCATACCATCGTATGCCACACAAATCTTTTCCACTTTGTCAGCAAGATGCTTGTTGGTCATACCCGCATACGAGTTCTGCTCTTGGATGAGACAAGGAATACCCATTGCAGCAGCGGCATCGAGAGTGGCTCCACTGGCATATCCTCCCACTCCCACGGCAGCCATCGGACGAAACTCCTTGATAATGGCCCTTACCTGCCGCTTGCTCTTGAGATAGTCAATGAGCACGCCTATGTTCTTAGGCGACCACAGCGGGCGTATCAGTCCTCTGACGGGCAGGCCCTTAATCTCATATCCGGCAGCAGGCACTCTCGTCATCTCCATTCTTCCGAGGGCACCTACAAACAGAATCTTAGCCTCAGGACGCAGTGTCCTGATGGCATTGGCTATAGACACAGCGGGGAAGATGTGCCCGCCAGTGCCACCGCCACTAATGACTATTCTCAGTTCTTTACTCATATCTCTGATATCTTTGTGCAAAATTAATAAATATCTTTGTTATATTCGCATTTTAATCGAATAATTTTCATATTTCAAGTGATTTTATGACTTAGATGTCAGTATTTTCCACTTTTTCCGTCACAAACTCCTTTTTCTTCTTTGCCGTACGGCTGACGCTCAGTATCGCTCCGATATACGCACAGTTGATAATCGTTGACGTTCCACCCTTGCTGATGAGTGGCAACGGCTGGCCCGTAACCGGCACAATCCCAACAGCCACAAGCATATTGGCAGCAGCTTGGATGACAAGCATCATGGCAAGCCCCATGCACAGGAAGGCAGGGAAATTATTGTCGCAACGATTGGCTATCCTTGCCGTACGGAATAGCAATACGATATATAAGAACACCACCAGGGCAGCCCCCCCAATACCCATCTCCTCGATGATGATGGCATAGATAAAGTCAGAGAATGCCTGTGCGAGGAAATCTCGCTCGACAGAGTTGCCGGGGCCTTTGCCTATGACATTGCTCGACACAATCGCAATGTTTGCATGAGCCACCTGCGCGTCCTTGTCCAAATCGTATTTTTCAGGCGGCACTTCCTTGTTGTCGGCAAACTTATTGATACGTCCCTTCCAAGTGTCAGCCCTATGGAACAATTTCTCTATGGCATTCCGTTCCTTCTTGGGTTTTTCCACTGCCTCAACCTTTGTGAGTTTTTCATTGTCCTCTGTCTTGGTGTCGTTTCCGACAAGTTCTATAAGCAGTACGGCAAACAATCCCAATGCCACACAAAAGCCCGCCAACTTGACCAACTGGATATTGGGAACCCTCCCTATGAACATCAAGAGAAACATCGTTGTAAACAACAGCAATGCCGTTGACAGGTTTTCGATTCCTATGAGGAATATCATCGGCAATGAGATGATAAGTATATACTTAAATGCCTTTTTGTCAGCACCTCTTTCGGTCTGCATTGCTGATAATATCTGCGCCTCTGCCAATATTATCGTTCCCTTGGCTATCTCGGACGGCTGGAAGGTCTGACCTCCCAACTCAATCACTCGGTTTGCTCCATTTATCGACTCTCCAGCGAAAAGCACCCATAGCAGTGTGGCGAATGATATCAATATCAAGAATGGAGTGGCAAGTTTGAAGTATCGGCAAGGAACATTGGTTATGACAACGGCAATGAATCCGCCGACAGCAAGCATCAAAGCGTGCTTCGTTATAGGCATAATGAAGTTGTTACTCTTATACGTAAGGTTGCTGGATGCGCTGAACACTTCCACCAAGCTTATCATACAGAGTATAAAAAACACTATCCAAATGACCTTGTCGCCCTTGAATATATTGCCAATAGTCTTGTTCATATATAATTCCCTTAACTACAACTCCCTCACCAAAGTCTTAAACTGCTCGCCCCTGTCTTCCATATTCTTGAAGAGGTCGAAGCTGGCGCAACATGGACTCAACAGAACCGTCTCCCCCGGCTTTGCCAATTCATGGCATGCAGCCACACACTCAGGCATCGAATGAGTATCGCGCACGGGAATACCCAAACCATCAAAGAAACCATGCAGCTTGGCATTGTCAGCTCCGAGATATACCAAAGCAGAGCATTTCTCCTTGACAAGGTCCTTGATGGCATTGTAGTCGTTGCCCTTGTCCTTGCCTCCGAGAATAAGCACCACCTTGGTCTTCATGCTCTCAAGGGCATACCAACAGGCATCCACATTAGTTGCCTTTGAATCGTTGACGTATTGCACGCCTCCCACCTTGGCCACCTTCTCCAGTCGATGCTCCACACCGGGGAAATCTCCAAGGCTCTGGCGTATCACCTCTTTCTTGATACCTGTAATATTCGAGGCAATACCGGCAGCAAGACTGTTATATATGTTATGCTTGCCCGTAAGACTCAGGCTCTCCTGCTCCATATTAAACGGTGTGGGCTTCTCTATCTCGTATTCACCCTCCTCAATATATCCGATACTTCCCTTTTCCTTCAACTCAGAGAACGGATATTGCACAGCCTTTATATCATATTTTGACAGTTCCCGGCTTATGATAGGGTCATCCTGCCAGTAGATGAACGCATCCTGTGGAGTCTGGTTCTGAATTATGCGCATCTTGGAGTCCACATAATTCTGCATACAGTGATCATATCTGTCAAGATGGTCAGGCGTGATGTTCAGCAGGATGGCAATGTTTGCACGGAAGTCGTACATATTGTCCAACTGGAACGAACTCAGCTCGATGATGTAATATTCGTGCGGTTCCTCTGCCACCTGCAATGCTAAGGAGTTGCCGATGTTTCCAGCCAGTCCTGCATCATATCCCGCCTCCTTGAAGATATGGTAGATGAGTGAGGTAGTGGTGGTCTTGCCATTACTTCCCGTGATACATATCATCTTGGAGTTTGTATATCTTCCTGCAAACTCTATCTCACTGATTATATGAATACCTTTAGCGATGATTTTCCTTATCATCGGAGCCTCATTGGGTATGCCGGGGCTTTTTATCACCTCGTCGGCATTCAGGATTTTCTCCTCCGTATGCTGTCCTTCCTCCCACTCAATGTTGCGGTCGTCAAGCTTCTTCTTGTATTTATCCTGAATCCTCGACATATCTGAAACGAACACGTCGAAGCCTTCCTTCTTGGCAAGCACAGCGGCACCTGCTCCACTCTCGCCTGCACCTAATATAACTATTCTTTTCATATATCTTTTATATTTTTAACTCCCCAAATTAAATCACCTTATCTTTAATGTAATTATTGTCAAAGCCGCCATGATAATCGTTACAATCCAGAAACGTACAGTAATCTTTGACTCATGGAACGGATGATGCGGCCAACCTTTGAATATATACCTGCTGGTGGCGTCGAGTTGGGAGTCGAGCTTGCGGAAATTGTCGTGGATGGGAGTCGCACGGAAAACACGCACCCGCTGTCCCTTGCGTTTCTGAATCTTAAACCACTGCGTCTGGATTATCACACTCAGGCTCTCCACGAAGAATATGCCGCAGAGTATCGGCAACATCAGCTCCTTATGTATGATGATGGCACATACCGCTATGATACCTCCAATAGTAAGCGAGCCCGTATCTCCCATGAACACTTGTGCCGGATAGGCATTATACCACAGGAATCCTATCATCGCACCCACAAAGGCACAGATGAACACCACCAGTTCCTCGCTGCCCGGAATATACATGATATTCAGATATGCTGCATATTCTATATGACTCGAAACGTATGCCAATATTCCAAGAGCCACACCTATGACAGCGGAATTGCCGGCACACATGCCATCCATTCCGTCGTTGAGGTTTGCGCCATTGCTTACCGCAGTCACTACGATAATAGTCATGACAACGAATAGAATCCAGCCTGCCGCCTCCTTGTATTTACCGCAGAACGCCATAATCTCGGCATAATCGAGGTTGTGGTTCTTTATGAATGGGATAGTGGTATTCAGGGATTTCTCAGCCTTGCTCTTATACTTCACCACCATCTCCTGCCCCTGGCGTTCCATGGAGACATTCTCGCGCATCACCGCATCCGGACTGAAATAAAGCACAAGCCCCACTATCAATCCTATCGACACCTGTCCCACAATCTTGTATTTGCCTTTCAGGCCTTCCTTGTTGCGGCGGAATATCTTGATATAGTCGTCAAGGAATCCGAGGAAACCAAGCCATACCGTGGTGACTATCATGAGTATCAGATAGATATTCCTCATACGCCCAAGCAGCAACACCGGCAGCAATATAGCCACTATGATGATGATGCCTCCCATTGTGGGCACACCTTTCTTCTCGACGCCAAACGGGTCGATGCTCGCATCGCGCTGGACCTCAGAGATATTCCGGCGCTTCATATACTTGATAAACTTCTCGCCGAACCACGCGGATATTATCAGCGACAATATCAGCGTCAACAGGGAGCGGAATGATATATAAGCCCAGATATGCGCCCCGGGGATATCATACTGGTCGAGAAACCTAAACAGATAATACAGCATAATTCTTATTTGTTTTTACTGGAATATCTTCCTGACTTCCTCGCGGTCGTCAAAATGATGCTTCACACCCTTAATCTCCTGATAATCCTCATGTCCCTTGCCTGCAATGAGAATCACGTCGCCCTTCTCGGCCATCATGGCTGCGGTGCGGATAGCCTCGCGGCGGTCGGCTATGCTGACCACCTTCTTCATCTGCTGGGCATTCAGTCCGGCAAGCATATCGTTGATAATGTCCTGCGGCTCCTCAAAACGGGGATTGTCGCTCGTGATAATCACACGGTCGCTCTGCTTCACTGCTTCCTGTGCCATCAGAGGACGCTTGCCCTTGTCGCGGTTGCCGCCTGCTCCACACACGGTTATCACCTTGCCCTTGCCGTCAAGCACCTCATGGATGGCATTCAATACATTCTCCAAGGCATCCGGAGTATGGGCATAGTCAACAATGGCTGTCACACCCTCCTTGGAGCGGATTGGTTCCAATCGCCCGCTGACGCTTCTCAGCGTACTCATTATCAGGAGTATGTCCTCAGGATTCTTGCCGAGCATAACGGCTGCTCCATATACGGCAAGCAGATTGCTGACATTGAACTTTCCGATAAACTGCACTCCTACCTCCCTGCCGTCGATATCAAGATACATTCCTTCGAAATGGCACTCGATAATCTTCGCCTTGAAATCAGCGAGAGTACGTGTTGAATATGTCTTCACCGTTGCCTTGGTGTTCTGCACCATCACCATTCCGTTCTTGTCATCGGCGTTGGTGATGGCAAATGCAGTCTTGGGCAGGCTGTCGAAGAATGCCTTCTTGGCATCGCGATAGTTCTCGAATGTCTTGTGATAGTCAAGATGGTCGCGGGTGAGATTTGTGAACAATCCACCGGCAAACCTCAACCCTCCGATTCTCTGCTGTGCAATGGCATGGCTTGAACATTCCATAAAGGCATATTCACATCCCGCCTCAACCATACGCGCCAGGAGTCGGTTCAGTTCTATCGGGTCGGGGGTGGTGTGGTCGGCGGGTATTGCCTCATCCTCTATATAGTTGCAAACAGTGGATAACAATCCGCAACGATGTCCGAACTTGCGGAACATATTATATAATAAGGTGGCGATAGTAGTCTTGCCATTAGTGCCTGTCACACCCACCAGTTTCAACTTTGTTGACGGGTCGCCATAGAACATAGTCGCCACGGGACCCACGGCAGCCTCTGTTGAAGCCACCTTTACGTATGTCACACCCTCATGACGTTCTTCAGGCACTTCTTCACAAAGCACTGCCACAGCACCCTGTCCGATGGCCTTGGGGATAAACGAATGTCCGTCAACCTGTGTGCCTCTCACGGCAACAAACAGATGTCCGGGCTCGATGCGCCGGGAGTCTATGTTCACTCCCGTAATGTCCGTGTTGGCATCACCTATGATGTCAGCCGACTTCACTTTGCTTAACAACTCGTTTAATTTCATATTCTTATATTTTTATACAATTTTCATTTTGTTCGGAGAGTTCAAGGAGTTTACTCCATTTCCAACTCACACCATTCGTCTTTCTTGACGATACTTCCCGCCGGTATGCTTTGGCTCTTCACCTTGCCCCTGCCCGTTATACGGGTTTTCAGTCCGCGGCTTTCAAGCAGATACACGGCGTCGCTCGCTCCCATGCCTACAACATTCGGCACCACATTGCGGTAGGTCTTCATTTTCGTCAGCCCCACGTCTTTTTGTTTTCTCTGGGCGGTTCCCCAGATGGGATTGTTGCCCGTGGCGTATGAACCGTCCCATTGGCAGTCGGTTTTCACTCCGAGATGGCTCAACACATAGTCGGCAGCCAGCACATTTCCGTTCTTCACGTCAGGAATGAATATCGACGCCGAATCCCGCGCATCCTCCACACTTAGTTTCAGATGTCTCGCCATTATCCCTTCCGCGATATGATGGAATACCACTCCGCTCATACCGCCGCCAGATGCCGGCAATCCCGATTTCTGGATACACACTATACATGAGTATCGGGGATTGTCTGCGGGGAAATATCCGGCAAAGCTCAGCAAGTAATGCGTTATGCCCGTCTTATATCCCCCGGCACCCTGCGACACCTGTGCCGTACCGGTTTTACCCGCCACCTTGAACGAACTGGAGCCTGCCTTGCGTCCAAGTCCCTGGCTTACCACATGCTCCAGGATAGTCTGCATCTCCTTCAGTGTCTTCTCCTTGCATATTTGCGGTTTTATCACCTCGGGCGGAAACTCCTTCACCACCTCGCCGTTCTTCACCACCTTGGATATGAATCTCGGTTTCATCATCTTGCCGTTGTTGGCTATGGCATTGTAGAAGGTCACTGTGGATATCGGGGGTATCTGTGTCTCATAGCCTATGCTCATCCATGCCAATGCCGTCTTGCTCCAGTTGAGATACTGCCCGCGCGAGTTTTTCTTAGGCATACGGATACGGGGCGGCGTCGATCCGGCAATAGGCAGATGCAAGTCGGAGGCAAGACCCGTCCTGTATATTCCCTCCACGAATTTCTCGGGATGATTGTGGTAGTGTTCATCTATGATACGGCTGATGCCTATGTTCGAACTCACTTCGAGTGTTCGCGGCAGGCTAATCACCTGGTATCCGCCCCTGCGCCAGTTGTGGTCTTTCATGTCCCTTCCGTACATGTTCCATACTCCACAACCGGTGTCCACCTTGTAAGTGGTGTCCACCACCCCGTCGTCGAGGGCCACCATGATGGATGCCGTCTTGAACACGGAGCCCGGTTCGAGCAGGTTGCTCACCGCCAAGTTCTTAATCTCGCGGTATTCCCCATCCTCGCATTTGGTCATGTTCACCATAGCCTTCACGTCGCCCGTAGCCACCTCCATGACGATAGCCACACCAGCGTCTCCATGCACCTGCGGGTCCTTGAGTTCCTCTATAAGCGCGCGCTCGGCAAGGTCCTGTATTCCCACATCAATAGTGGTGATAATGTCACAACCATCCACAGGAGCCACAACTGGAATGTTCATATACGTGTTGAGCACCTTGCGCCTATGGGTAAAGCCGTCTGTACCCCTTAGTATGGAGTCGTATGCAAGTTCAAGTCCGCAGCGTGCGGTATCCTTTGCCCCGAACATGTCCCCCACTGTACGTCGCGCCAACGACCCGAAGGGCCTACGGCGCGAGTTGAACTCCTCGCAGTGGAATCCGCCTTTATATCGCGACAGGTTAAACACCGGAAGCGCCTTCACCGCGCAATATGTGTTATAGTCGATGCGTTTTGGCCATATGGGCCAGTTGCGCGCCTGTTTCTTTCGTCCCTTCTCCAGGTGAGCCTTGAATTCCTCCACACTCTTTTCAGGGAAGATGCTGTTGAGTCCCATGCATATAGAGTCCATCTTGACCACAAGCAGGGAATCCTTTTTCTCGCCACCCGCAAGAAAGTCCATGAAAACCTTGTATTCGGGAATACTGCTCGCCATAAGCTGCCCGTCACAACTGAGAATATTGCCCCTGTTGGGTTTCACGGTGACACTGTCGCGCTTCTGTCGCGACGCCACCTTTTCCCAATAGTCTTTCTTGGCGGTCATGATATAGGCAGCCCTGCCCACCACCGTGAAACCGATGATGGTCAGCACCACCGCAATGATGAAATATCGCGGCATCACCTTGTCATTCTCGAACTTGCTCATATCTTCTTTTCCCCTTTACCTCTCAGGTACATTAATTATATATGGCGGCTGGTCGGACGCCTTCAGCAGGCTGTCGTTGTTTTCCTTTAGCAACTTCAGCACGTGGCTCTCTCGGCTACGTTCCGTCAACTTGCTGGATATCGACAGGGCACGGTATTTTGCATCCTTGAGTTCCGTTTCCAACTTTGCAATCTTTATTATATCCTGCTGGCACTGATATCTCGACGCCACGTATGCTATGATGAACACCACGGCAATGACAATCAGCCACAACTGTCGGCGTACAAATTCAGCATTCAGGATGTCGCCACCCAAAATCATCTTCAGGCTCAGTTGCGTCGTGGGCTTGGAGTCTTCCTCGCTCACTGAGTTCTTCAGCTTCTCAAGGGCGGAGAGCTCGTTTTTAGTCTCCTCCTTTTCAGCTTCCGCCTTTCTCTCTTCCGTCTTTTTCTCTTCTGTCTTTTTCTCTTCTGCCATGGCTTACATCTTTATTTTCTCAGATATCCTCAACTTTGCACTGCGGCTCCTGGGATTGGCCTGTTGCTCTTCATTGTCTGGCACTATCACCTTGCCTATCATCTTCAATGGAGTGTTAATCCTTCCGTAGAAGTCCTTATCGACCTTTCCCTCGGCATTGCCGGATTTCATCACGTTCTTCACGATGCGGTCTTCAAGTGAGTGGTAAGTTATCACCGACAGGCGTCCGCCCTCTCCGAGACACTCTACAGCTGAGCGCAACATGTCGCGCAAGGCATCCATCTCGTGGTTCACCTCTATGCGCAGTGCCTGGAAGAGCTTTGCCATATCCTTTTTGGCTCGTTCCTTTGGCATCAGCTTTTCCACCGCATCCATCAGCTCGCCCGTTGTCGCGAATGGCTTTATAGTCCGCTGTTTCACTATCGCAGACGCCAATTTGCGCGAGTTTTTCAGTTCGCCGTAGAGATAGAACAAATCGGCGAGACTTTCCTCTTCATACTCATTGAGCACATCTGCGGCAGTCATACCTGCCCTCTTGTTCATCCTCATGTCTATCGGAGCGTCAAAACGGAATGAGAATCCACGCGTCTCGTCGTCAAAATGATGACTTGACACCCCCAAGTCTGCCAACACCCCGTCGATATGCTCCACTCCGTAATACCTCATCCAGTTTTTCAGATACCTGAAGTTGCTCCTTACGAAAGTGAACCGCGGGTCCTCACCCAAGCTCCCCTCGCCTCGCGAAGCATTCTTCTCGGCATCAGCGTCCTGGTCGAAGCTATACAGATGTCCGTCGGCGGAAAGTCGCGACAATATCTCTCGACTGTGCCCCCCGCCCCCGAAGGTTACATCCACATAGATGCCCCCCGGCTTGACATCAAGCCCGTCAACACTCTGCCCAAGCAGCACCGGTATATGATATTCTTCATTCTTCATTCTTCACTCTTCATTCTTCACTCTTCATTCTTCATTCTTCACTCTTCATTTAAAAGTTCCTGCATCGCCTCTCCAAATGCCTTGTCATCCATCAGCGATTCCTCAGCCTTCTTCACGGCCCATATCTCTATCGTGTCCCCCATTCCGATGAACCTCACGTCGGATTCGATATCCACCGCCTTCATGCAGCGGCGGGAGATGAGGAAGCGTCCGTTGCCGTCAAGAGTCACCACCTCGGCTTCAGCCACAAACTGGCGATACACCTGCTGATGCTGACTGTTCCAACGGTTAAGTCGCGACCTTAGCGCATCCAACTGCTCATTCCATACGCTCTCGGGATAAAGCACAAGGCAAGACTGAAACACGTCACGCCTGAGCACAAGACTCTCCTCGCCCGATCCCTGTAGAATCTTGCGGAAGACAGCCGGCAGGAACACCCTGCCCTTGGCGTCACATTTCGCTTCAATATTACCCAAAAATCTCATACGTACATAATACTATGCAGAAATTCGCCACAAAGTTACTAACAATTCCCCACATTCCACCACTTTTCCCCACTTTTTTATTATAATTTATGTTAATAGCCAGTTTTGGTCACTGTTCTGCTAATATTATTTAAACACAGACAAAAACTTTGTGGCCTATGTTAAAAAAGCAGCCTTGCTGCTCTCTGTATCTTCAGACAGCGAAAAAAAAAACTTTGTCCCTTCGTGTCTTTGTGTTTAAAATAAAAAGATTCGATGAATACCAAACAAAAAGTCGTTTTGCGTTAAAATAAAACAAAATACGACTATTTTTATACTTTTTGACTATTTTTTTTAAGAAACAGAACGATAATCCAAATATTTAGACTACCTTTGCCCACGATTGTCGCAATATTGAGAGAAAGAAGAAATGGAAAAGACCATAGACATCGACAAGATACTGAAAGGTAAGTTAGGAACGAAGACAAAATTCGTTCCCCGGTTCCTTGTGTCTTGGCTTAAGAAGACCATCCACGAGGACGAGGTGAACAAGTATCTTTGGGAGAGCCGTCATCTGACTGGCACCGAGTGGCTGGAGGAGTGTGTCCGCTATCTGGACATGACACTGGAAATCAAAGGCGAGGAGAACCTGCCCGACAAGAACGACGGACGGCTTTACACCTTTGTCAGCAATCATCCCCTCGGCGGGGCTGACGGTGTTGCCCTCGGCTCCATCATAGGCAGGCATTACGACAGCAGATTCAAGTATCTCGTCAACGACCTGCTCATGAATCTCCCCGGACTTGCTCCGCTTTGCATACCCATCAACAAGACGGGAAAGCAAAGCCGCAACTTCCCCGCAATGGTAGAAGCCGGATTCCAGAGCGACAACCACATACTGATGTACCCCGCAGGCATCTGCTCACGCCGTCAGCCCGACGGACAGATTCGCGACGTGAAATGGACCAAGACGTTCATCGCCAAGAGCATTGAATACCAGAGGGATGTTGTGCCAATACGTTTCGGAGGCCAGAACTCCGACTTCTTCTACAAGCTCGCCAACTTCTCCGACAAGCACATCAAGAAGGTGAACATCGCCATGCTTTTCCTTGTGGATGAGATGTACAAGAACGTACACAAGACCTTCGAGGTGAAAATCGGCAAACCCATCCCATGGCAGACCTTCGACAAGTCAAAGTCCGCCACAGAATGGGCACAATATGTCAAGGACATCGTTTACAAACTCTAATATAAATACAACCAAATAAAAAAAGTACCCAACGAGATGGAACAAGATATTATCAAGCCCGTTGACAAAGAGCTGATCAAGAGTGAACTCACACCGGAAAGACAACTCAGAATGACCAACAGAAGTCATAACGAGATATACGTCATCGACGCCCACAACGCGCCCAACACCCTCAACGAGATTGGGCGTCTCAGGGAAATTGTATTCCGCGAGGCTGGCGGAGGAACGGGCAAGGCTCTCGACCTCGACGAATTCGACACGATGGACAACTGCTACAAGCAGCTCATCGTATGGAATCCCGAAGCCGAGGAGATTATCGGAGGATATAGATATATATTAGGTAAGGACATTGACTTCGACAAGAATGGGCAACCCATTCTTGCCACAAGCCACATGTTCCATTTCTCCGAGCGTTTTCTTAAGGATTACATGCCTTGGACCATTGAGTTGGGGCGCAGTTTCGTAACCCTCGAATACCAGAACACCCAGAAGAACCCGTCAAAGTCGCTCTTCGCCCTCGACAACCTCTGGGACGGACTCGGTGCGCTGACAGTGATCCAGCCCGACGTCAAGTATTTCTTCGGCAAGATGACCATGTATCCCTCTTATATCCGCAAGGGTCGCGACATGATACTTTACTTCCTTAAAAAGCATTTCGAGGACAAGGACAATCTCATCATCCCGATGAACCCGCTGAAAATAGAGACCGACCCCAACGAGTTGGAGGCTCTCTTCAGCGAGGAATCATTCAAGGAGGACTACAAGATTCTCAACCGCGAGATACGCCAGTTGGGCTACAACATCCCGCCTCTCGTGAATGCCTATATGGGACTAAGCCCCACGATGAAGCTCTTCGGCACTGCCATCAACGACGGTTTCGGCGACGTTGAGGAGACCGGCATCCTCATTGCCGTGGATGAAATCCTCGAGGACAAGCGCATGCGCCACATCGACACATTTATCAAGGAGCATCCCGAGGCAATGAAAATCACAAGCGGAGCCAACAACGTGATTTACAAGGAGAAATAGCAGACGATTAATCTAAAAAAAGGTTATCTTTGCAGCCAATATTAAATATGCAGCTTATGAGATACCCAATAGGAATACAGACTTTTGAGCAGATTATCCAGGACGGATACGTATATGTTGACAAGACAGACTTGGTTTACGAACTTGTCAAGGGCGGTAAGATTTATTTTCTGAGTCGCCCGAGGCGATTCGGGAAGAGCTTGCTCATATCCACATTGGAGAACTATTTCCTGGGAAGGAAAGATCTGTTCAAGGGGCTTGCCATTGATAAACTTGAAAAAGACTGGTTTGAATATCCTGTGTTTCATCTCTCATTTGCAAACGGCAACTTCACCGACGGAAAAATTCTGAAACAGATTTTGGAGGATTATGTTGCCGAGGCAGAAGCGAAATACGGCAAGAACATATATGCCAACACTCTCGGCGGACGATTTGCCTCAGTACTGAAAGCTGCCCATGAGAAGACAGGCAGAAGGGTTGTCGTGCTCATCGACGAATATGACAAGCCGATGCTTGATGTGCTCGAACTCGACTATTACGTCACGGACAGCGAGGGCAACAGGATAAAGCTCGAGGACTATAATCGCAACGTGCTGAAAGGATTCTATGGCGTGTTCAAGGATGCCGACAAGGACTTGCAGTTTGTGTTGCTTACGGGAGTCACCAAGTTCTCACAGGTGAGCGTGTTCAGCGGTTTCAACCAGCCCGATGACCTGAGTACGCAACGTAAGTATGAGGCTCTTTGCGGCATTACAAAAGATGAGTTGCTAACGGTGTTCGACAGTTCCATAAAGGAATTGGCGGAAGAACTCGACCTCAGCTATGAGGAAACCGTGGAGCAACTGAAAAAGAAATACGACGGCTATCACTTTAGCAAAAAGTTGACGGACATATTCAATCCTTTCAGTCTGCTCAAGTGCTTTAACTCTTTGGAATTAAACGATTACTGGTTCGCCTCAGGCACGCCGGAGTATCTTGTCCGACTGCTCGCCAAAAACAATGAACACATCAATGAGCTTGTCGGCAAGTATTATGATGCAGAGCAGTTTGTCGAATATAAGGCAGACTCAGAGCGACCTCTGCCCATGATTTACCAAAGCGGTTATCTCACAATAAAAAAATACAATCGTGGTGACAACACCTTCTATCTTGATTTCCCAAACGAAGAGGTGCGCACAGGATTTATCAATGCCATAGCATCAGGATATTTCAAGGATAGAGTTGCTCCCAAGTCTTGGATTATGGACATAACCCAAAGCCTCCGTCAGGGCGATACCGAGAAGTTCAAGAAACTAATGACCTCACTGCTTGCCTCTGCCACATACCGTTTCCAGCGCAAGCAAGATCTTGAGGAATGTGAGCGTTATTTCCAATACACGTTCTACCTTATCGTCCAAATGTTAGGTTTTTACAATGCCGTGGCGGAGAAAGAGACGAGTGAGGGCAGGATAGACTGTGTGGTGGAGTGTCCTAAATACGTTTATATCCTCGAGTTCAAGCTCAACGGCTCCGCCGATGCAGCCCTCCAGCAGATTAAGGACAAGGATTATGCCGCCCCCTATGCTGCCGACGAGCGCACGGTGATAGGCATAGGCATCAACTTTTCATCCGAGAAGGGCACCATCGACGGATTCAAACCCGAAGTGTTTTCATTGACTTCGTCGATGGCTGGCTGCACCTCGGGATAGCTCGAGCAAGCTCGGCTCTGCGTTCGGTTTGCGCAGCCCATTGACTTCGTCGATGGCTGGCTGCACCTCAGCATAGCTCGAGCAAGCTCGGCTCTGCGTTCGGTTCGCGCAGCCATTCTTCATTCTTCATTCTTCACTCTTCATTTAAAACATTCTTCATTCTTCATTTACAAGAGGTACTCCGCGCACCGTGCCAGCTGCGGCAGCAGCCTCGACGTGTCGCATATCGGGACCCTCAGTCCCTCACTGTTGTTGAGCGGTTTGAGCGTGTCGGTCATGGCGTTGAGGATGTCCCACTTGGTACACATTCCCGCTCCGCCCTTGCCGAAGTGCTTCACAAGCACCTGCTCCATGCAGTGGTTTATCTGCGACTGCGTCAGCGGCGGCACCTCGCCCGTACGCAGTGATTTCTCGGAGGTGTCAGCCTCGATGCGCAGTTGCATCAGTCCGCCGAAAATCTGCTGCATGTCCGATTCATATACGAGTTGTTCGTCGAGACTCTGTATAATCTCCGCCCATTGCGCCTGCATCGCTCCCTGGGCCACTTCTTCAATCCATCCCTCCACGGTAGGCCGCCACCAGTCGGCTCCCGCCAGTTCCTTTTTGTCCAAGTCGAGGCGGCAATATCCGTAATTAGCAATGAGTTGCTTGGCGCAGAGAATGGTCTGATTGCGGCATATATGTATATTCGGACCGATACCAATCTGTATGCCGTGCTGGGAATAGCTGATGGCAATGGCAGAACAAAAAAGGGGATGCGCAGCCTCTGGCAATGCATCCACTATGCCCACGCTACCAATGCCTTGCGGCTGCAAGTGGACAGTCGCAAACACCCTCCTCAGCAGATGCGCCCTGATACTCCTCTCCCCCTCCTTCTCCTCCACCTCGGGCAGCAGCGCCACGCCCGGACGCTTGCCGTCGAGGTTGTTCACTGCG
>JALFIX010000215.1 GCA_022775105.1 Prevotella sp.
GAAAGAAGAGCCACTCTACCATTGCTCTATCGATCGTGAGTATTGGCGGGGCAGGGGAGAGGCGCTGACCGCCCAACAGTGGGGAGAGGTATTGGAAAAGGAGTTCAGTACCTATCCCGTTGGGACGTTCATCACATCACCCGTCACCGTCACCAACGGAGGAGGAAAGGTGTCGCTGAAAATTCATTCGAGACAGACATACCCCATCTTCGCCATGACCTACGAGTGGGGCGTGAAGAAATATGAACCGCGGGCAAGCAAGACGCATAAGTGGTATTGGTCAAAGGTTGAGGGGCTTGCGACAAAGGTATATGGTGATAGTGTTGCCATTGCCGCCATGCGTCAAGCCGCCAAGAGTGCCGAGGATAACACCGAGGCACCGTGGTTCACCCATTCGCTGAAAGACCGTCGCCACCCCCTCGTGGTGACACAGCGGGATGCTGAGAAGAATCCGCTTAAAGCGAAGATGAAAAGACTGGTACTTTGTTCGGGTCCGAGGGATGCCATGCAGATGTGGGCCGCTACCGATGCCCATGTGCTGTGGCTTCACAATGAGTTGGCAGGTATCAAGGACGGAGTGGTGGAAGACTGGCTCAAGGCGTTGCTTGTGAGGATGTCGAATGTGGCCATGGATGTCTATGTGTGCTATGACCTCGACAACACGGGTGAGACGTGCAGCGCCAGCATCGCACTCGAAAATGCCAACGTACATTGGGTACGGCTGCCACGGGAAATGAAGGAAATCACTATACCAGGCAAGGAGAAAGGCGATGTGAAGCGACTGAAAGATGTGACGGATTTTGTGACCCGCTTCCATCAGATACAGAAACGCTTCGCTCCTGACCTCCGCAAGTCCAACCCCTCCGAGGCGTTGATGCGCTTGCTGAAGAATGCACTCACCATGCAGTTCTGGATTGACAAGCCGACAACGAAGAAAGACAAGGACGGAGAGCGTGAGGCCAACGTTCGCTATGTGCTGAGTGTGGCCAACTTGTTACAGTTCCTCAATGCCAAAGGTATCAGATGCACGCAGGACGAGCATGGTCAACGGGCGTTCTATCAGTTGTCCTACAACAACACCTACTGCTATCTCGACACGTCGAGGGCTGGCAGTCAGTTGGAGAGCGTATGCCGCACGGCAATGCTCAACTGGATTGACGCACATATCACCGACGAGGACGCACCTTACAAGGCCAACCTCGTGAACACCATCTTCACGGGAAAGGGGCTTGATCCACGCACGATGAACACGATGCCATCGACACCAGTCAACGAACATTCCTGGGGAGAGGATTTTGACTGCTTTTTCTTCGCCAACGGTGCCGTAAGGGTGACAAAAGACGACATTAAGTTAGTGTCCTACGAACAACTGCCGTATGCCACCAATCAGGAGTGTATTCTGCCGGGCGATTTCTCATTTGTCCGTCAGCCGTGGTGCATCATCATCCACCCGAAATACGAGGTGGAGAAACAGCGACATGAGGAAATAAGCAAACAGTGCAGCACACCTGCTATGCGTGCCGCAGAGAATCGTAGATGGATACAGTGGGAGCAGTTATGGAAATACAAGCTGGTGATGGACAAGCCGCTCAGCGAAATGCCGCTTCACTTCCGCTTCCTATACAACCTCGGACGTATCTTCTGGGAGAAGGAGAGCTTCGGCGAGAAGCTGACCGCTACGGAACTACAGATGCAGGATATGCACTTCATCAATAAGGTTCATGCCATCGGCTATGCCATAACAAGACATCGGAGCCGTGCCCGTCAGCAGATTGTTCATCTGACAGACTATGCGGTGTCTGACGAGAATAAGGCGAGTGGACGAAATGGTAAGAGTGCGGTCATTGACATGTTGGGAGCCGTGAGGCCCTCGTCGGCCAATGTTGCCGGCAAGAGCATAAACGGCAACAATATCACGCTGGCCCTGATGTTGGGCGATGTGGTGGCAGGTGTTCACTCCGTGGTGGGCATCGACGAGTTGCCCGACGGCTTCAAGGCGGAGGAGCTCTACAATGCTCCTGTGTCGTTAGTCTGCAAGACGCTCTATAAGCAGCCCGTCACCATGCGTGGTGAGGATGTGCCGAAGCTGTTCATTGCGAGCAATAAGCCGTTCGACCGTAGCAGCGGCTCCACCAAGGGACGTATATACCCTTGCTTTACGAGCGACTACTACCATGCTGCCACCGATGATGGCCGATGGTTGGACTTCGCCCCAAAGGATGAATTTCAGAAAGAGTATGGCGTACAGGAGGTAGCCAACGGACTGCCGGACGACTTGCTCAACGAGCTTCGTAACTTACTCCTCGCTTGTGCGCAGTTCTTCTTCCAGCACCCGACCGACACAATACTGCCACCAACGGAGAGCCGTTCAATGCGCCGTGAGCTTTATGCCATGACGAAGGACTCCGCTCTGACCGACTGGCTCATTGCTTACTTTGAGGACACGCCCGACAATCCCCACTTCGGACAACCTATCCCACCGCAGGAAATGGCTATCTCGCTGTTGGACTCGGAGAGTGAGGCAGTCAACTATACGTCCATCGAAAAGGCGAAGAAGCGCATCATGAAGTACCTAAAGCCCTGTCTCAACCGCATGGGTGTGGTGATGGATCCAGACGTAGTGCTGAATACAGCCTCTTATCGCCGACATGGTGGCCGACACATGAGAGCATGGTTGACACAGCTCGACGCAGATGGAAAGCCCATCGAGCAGACGGTGAAGAATAAATACCGCAGGGAGATAAGCACGGGCATGAGGGTACCGAGAGAAATGAGCCAGCACATCTTCGTGCATTACTTCTACCGCAACCGTCCGGGCGAGGTGCCCACCAAGCCCATTGAAGAAGGACATGAGGGCGACAAAGAATATGTTCAACCCGCTGCCGCCGTTGACCCGGAGGCCACAGATGAGAAGACGAATGAATAGAGACAACAAGAAATTGCTCATACTAAAACACTCCTGTCTGACTGGCAGGGTTGTGTGGGCCTACCGATGCGACACAGAGGAAGCCGCACGCAGAGCCTATTACAGAGCGTGTAAGAAAGAGGTAAGGAGGATTAGGCAATGGTCGGCAAAGATGGCCGAGCGAAAGCGCAAGCTGGTGAGGATATTCAACGGCAGCAACAGCAGTTCGTCGGGTATCAATGTCAACAAGTACAAAGACCCTGCGGTGCGACGCCTCGCCAGACAGATGTGTAAGCTCATCAAAGACCAACCGCCAAAGGATACTACATTCTACGACCATATCGTAGAGGAAGCCAAAAGGCGTAACTGGCAGTCGAAACGATGGGTGAAAGAGCGGGATCAGATGATACGCTACGGCAAGACGCACATCAAGAGCGAGTATCAACCAAAGAAGAAAAATATTTCAGGGTCATAATATACCTTATGATAAATAGGAGAAATATGGAAAGAAAAAAGGTTCTTTGCATTATCGGTTCGTCCGGATCCGGCAAGACCACCATAGAGCGGTTGCTGGAACAGACCTTCCCACTGCACTTCAAGCGGTTGGTGAGCTACACCACCCGACCGATGCGCGAAGGAGAGACGCAGGGCGTGGAACATCAGTTTGTCAAGTGCTTAGAGAATACTGATGACCAGCTTGCCTACACGAAATATGGCGACTACGAGTATTGGGCAAAGACCTCCGACATTGTGCCGGGCAAGGTGAATACATACGTTATCGACGTGGAGGGTTTCCGCTTCCTGCAGCGTTACTTCGCCGACAAGTTGGAAATCCGTGTCATGTACGTCAAGCGAAGCAAGCGGGACGACATCGATGAGGACCGCAAGGAACGCGACCGTGACCGTCTGGCGCTGACCCCCGACGACATCGACATCCTATTCCGCAACGAGGGCAGCATCTCCGACCTTATCGCCAACGTCCGCAACAACTTCTTCGGATATATCATGAGCGTGTTTAACGAGAATACAGGATTGAGTATGGATCCGAGGACGAGGAATGTGAAGAGTAAAAGAGAACAATAACCCATTAACTATATAAAATTATGAGAAGTAAAACAGCACAATGGTTTGAAACCAAGGTCCAGTACGAAAAGGTACAAGTGGACGGAACGCAGAAGAAAGTGACGGAGCAGTATGTGGTCGATTCCCTGTCGTTCACAGAAGCCGAGAGCAGTATCATTGAGGAAATGAAACCGTATGTCTCAGGCGATTACAAAATCAAGAACATCACTCCTGCCAACTATCATGAGGTGTTCTTCTCCGACGACACTCAGGACGACAAGTGGTACAAGGTTAAGTTGACTTTCATTACCATTGACGAGAAGACGGAGAAGGAGAAGCACAGCATCGTCCACTATCTAGTGCAGGCCCGCTCCACCGGCACAGCACAGCAAGCCATCAACGACGTCATGAGCAAGTCGATGATTGACTATGAGACGGTCAGCATCAGCGAGACGAAAATCATCGACGTGTTTGAGCGTAGTGCCGGGAAGAGCAACAACGGTTCGTCCAAGAGTAGTAGTGAACCCATCGATGAGTACGAGTAATGGCGAAGTTGTCTGACGAAGAGCGCAAGCGCATATTGGCAAAAATCAAGAAGCTCCTTGCGTTGAAAGAGGGAGCGGAAAAGATTGGCAGCGAGGGCGAAGCCTATGCTGCCGCCAATGGCGTTCATCGGTTGCTGACGGAGTAC
>JALFIX010000013.1 GCA_022775105.1 Prevotella sp.
AGGGTTTCATAGATGGATGATGATGTCGTTTTCTTTGCCATGCTGCAAAGGTACAACATTTATTTCAAATATGTATCGTTGCACCATGATATTTTAGGTAGTCATGGTGCTAAGTCATCCACGGAGAATATCTACTGGGCCGAGTTGGTCTCAACATTGCCTATACGGTAGTACTCTTTGTAGTATGCCTCAAGAGTAACGATCTTTGTATTTGGAGTATATGTTCCGTCGCCATTATCTACAACACCAGGAGCTATGGTATATACACCTTCCACAGGAGTAATCTTCTGTTGCTCAAAGAGAGAGAGGATATTGGGATCGGTGATGTCAAGATAGAGGTCGGTGCCGGGCAAACGTCCGTTGAGTGTCTCGTCAATATGTCCCTGCTCGCACATCTTGTGGTGTGACTGCGAATAGGTGATACCACCCACCTGTCCGTCCCACTGCATACTGAGCTTGAGGTTCTTGTAACGGAGTGAGGTGTTAAACGCTCCCTTCCACTTCGGCAGGGCACAACCTACATATTCTATCTCTGAAGGACGGTCGGGCAAACCTGTGGATGCTATAATCACCTGTCCCTCGGGATTGCGTTTCAACTTATATCCCCAGAGGTCACCAGTCGTACCACCCACAGTACCGATGAGATAAACATTTCCACTCACGTAGGAACCGATAATCTGTCGTTCGTCGGCATTCTCTGCAAGGGATTCAATCTTATTGCGGTTGAGCGACCACGACAAGGTGGTGTTCCACTCCCACGACTTTGTCTTTATAGGTGTTCCCTTTACAACAAGTTCTGCTCCCTTGTTGGAGACGCAACCTGAGTTGATGATACCCTTCGTGTAACCGGTAGTCGGGTCGAAAGGTGCATTGAGAATCTGGTTCTTCGTACGGTTGTAGTAATATGTGAAGTCGATACCCAAACGACCTTTAAAGAACCTAATGTCAAATCCTCCCTCCCAGCTGTTTGACATCTCTGGCTTGAAATCGGCGTTATAGAGTGTACTGCTCTTGACAAGTGAACCGGCGAAGTCACTGGTGGAATAATACGGAGCCGTACGATAGGGATCGGTGTCATTACCCACCTGCGCCCATGAGGCACGCAACTTAAGATAGGAGATAAATGCAGGCAATTTCACAATCTCATTCACCATAGCGCTAAGGCTTACTGAAGGATAGAAGAACGAGCGGTTCTTGCTCGGCAAAGTGGATGACCAGTCATTACGTCCTGTGATATCGAGGAAGAGCTTGTTCTGATAAGCGAGATTGGCGGTGAAATAAAGACTGTTCACGCGCTTCTTGTTAATAGTGGTTTTTACTAATGGGTCGCTCACTCCGTTTGCGAGTTTATACACGCCAGGAGTGTTCAAACCTGTAACCGAAGCCGACAGAAGATCGTAATATGACACCATCATGTTTCCACCAGCCGAAGCATTCACGTGGATACCGTTCTCAAAACTGTTATGATATGACAACAATACGTCGGTGTTGGCCTCATAGTCGAATATATTCTGCTTCTTGAAGAATCCATCGGGGAAAACCTTGTCATCCCATGGGCGATGCTGCTCTTGCATCTGTGCAGTGAGTTGGATACCCGAGCGAAGCATAAAGTCGAGATTGCGGTTAATCTGATATGTGGCACTCGCATTACCCATAAACGTATGTTTCTTTGCCGGGTTCTCTGCCTCATAGAGCAAGACATAGGGGTTGGGCAGATAACTGGAGAAAGGACGTATCTGCTTCACATTCTCCTGCCCCTTATTCCACATCGGCTTAAACCAGTTTAAGTCGAAGTTGGGGTTCATGAAGATAAGGAAATACGAGATTGAGTTACTGTTGTAGGTGAGCGAAGGAGTATTCTCCACATCTCTATATGTATAAGAAGCCCTACCGCTAATCTTAAGTTTCTTCGACACCTGTTGGTTACCGGCAAACGACACTGTCAGGCGGTCATAGCCTGAGTTGGGCAGGATCCATTCGTTCTTGCTATAGGTGAGCGAGAGTCGCATGTCACCACGGTCGCTATTGCCAGTAATTGCAAGAGAATGGGTGGATGTATGTCCTGTCTGGAAGAGTCCCGAGTGATTGTCGGTATATGGACGCCATAGTGTGGCAACGTCTGCCCTACCCTCCTTCTCCGGGTCATACTGATAGAACATCTGTCCATCAAACTTTGGTCCGAATGCAGAACTAGTGCCTGAGGTGCTTGCCAGTCCGTCGTCGCCTGTTCCATAGGAATAATACTGCTGACCTGCCCATTCCGTGTTCTTGCCACCAATGTTCTTTGCCACACCCTGACCAAAGACATACTGATAGTCGGGGAAATGTGCAGCCTCATCCCATGATTGGTTGAAACTATATGTAACACCAATGCCCTTCTTACTCTTGCGACCACTCTTTGTTGTGACCATAATCACACCGTTGGCAGCACGCGAACCATAAAGTGCCGATGCCGAAGCTCCCTTCAACACCTGTATGCTCTCGATATCATCGGGGTTAAGGTCGGAGAAACCATTACCGTAATCCACCGAGCCTTCAGAGTTGCCTCCTGCACCATACGAACCGCCGGGATTATTCATAGGACTCGACAAGGGCACACCATCAACAACCACAAGGGCACCGTTACCGCCGATATTCATCGACACGTCACCACGCAAACTGATCTTTGACGACGACAACGGACCACCGGCTGTTGTCACATTTAGACCGGCAACCTCACCCTGCAAGGCCAACGACCAGTTGCTTGGCATTGTTGCCGAAATATCGTCACCATTCACTGTCTGTGTAGAGAATCCCAATCCCTTCTCACTACGCTTTATACCAAGGGCAGTGACAACGACATTATCGAGTTCTACAGCATCATCCTCAAGTTCCACATCAATGCTGCCACTTCCATTATAAGCCACGCGCTTCTTCTTATATCCCACAAACGAGAAGACAATTTTGTCCTGTCGATTGAGATTGCGCTTTGTGGTGAAGTGATAATTACCCTCAGCGTCCGTGACGCACAAAGGCTGTTTTTGACCCAGGAGCGAAATGGTAGCTCCAATAACAGGTTCACCCTGTTTGTCGGTCACGCGTCCTTTTACTGTGGTTTGGGCAGATACTGCCGTTGCCACAGTCATCATCAGCATAGCTGAAAACATTCTTCTTTTTACTTTCTTCATATTTTTTTAATAATAAAACAAAAATCTGCCGCAAAGGTACGGCAGATTTGTTAAAGGGTCTTTAAGGTCTTGTTACAATTCCATAACGAAACAACAATGTAACAATAATGTATAATATCAATGCAAATAAAGCACATTTCCTACACTACCATTTGGTTGTTGGATACTTATCATCGAACAAACAGTAGTGGCTATGTCAATAACTTGCGTATTGCTTGAAGAATGTCCGGCATTAACATGCCATCCATAAAACAACAATGGAATATGAGAATCGTATGGATACCATACACCATGGGTAGTGCCTTTTTCAAAAGACTTGGCATCAAAGGCATAATATCCTGGTTGCAGAATAACCATCACATCACCGCTTCGCTTATGGTTATATCCCATAATAATTCGGTTCTTTATTGCTTCGGGGAGTGGATAAGAGCACAGATGTTCAAAATAAACTGCTGCCATCACCCTTTCGTCTTTCTCCAAATAGTTGACCAACTCGGATTTCACCTTATCTATGTCCAGGGATGACTCATTTATAGCCTTTTCATCGAGATAGAAGCGATATTCGATTATCGACTTTACGAGATTGCTGTTTATGCCAAACTTACTCTTGAGAGCGGCATTGGCATTATCCAATTCCGTCTCCTCGCGCCATATCCCTGCCGGTATCTTTCTTTCTTGCATCTCTAAATAATTATGTGCCGCGGCATGATCGGCTGTGAGGAATACCAGATACTCTCCTTTGCCCACCTTAGTGTCGAGAGCTGTGAAGAGACGTTCCAACTGTCGGTCAACCTCTACATACACTTCTTCTGTCTGTGGAGAACGAGTGCCATATTTATGTCCGACATAATCGGTTGAGGAGAAACTGACCGTGATCATATCCGTGACATCACGCTGACCCAACTTTTCGTTCTCCACGGTGGCAATAGCCATATCGGCGGTAAGTACTATTCCTTTGGGAGTATATTTCACGTCACCCAAATCTTTATGTTCGGCATTGAATTTCTCCACCCACTTCGGGAGTTTATCCATGTAATATGATGAAGTGATAAAACAACCTGCATCATTGTCAAACCAATATGCTGCATCGGCAGAGTGACCGGCAGGCAATATGGAGGCACGGTCTTTAAGGGACACTCCGACAACCTTTGCACCAGGAACGGCCAACTTCAGTTGGTCGCCAATAGTTGTGGTGAGCATGTTACGAGGAGACATCTCCCCTGCCGCCGTATTTGAACCGACGGTCTTCACCGAATGGTCGTCTGTGCAATATACGATATCGTCTCCCTTCCTAAAGTCATTGCCTGCTATACCATGAATGGCAGGTGTAGTACCGGTGAAAATACTTGCATGACCTACTCCTGTAACAGTGGGAACATAACACAAATAGGTGTTGTCGTAACTAAATCCGTCAGACAACAGACGTTGAAATCCGCCTTGCCACTTGTCTTGATAACGCTGAAGGTAATCCCACCTCATCTGATCAACAACAATACCCACAATGAGTTTGGGGCGCTTGCCTTCGGAGGCTGCACTTACTGATGTCAGTCCCATTAAGGCCAATAAAACTAAAACAATACTTCGAAACTTATTCATACCTAAATGTAATATATATTATTTTCGGGTGCAAAGGTATGATACCCATATTACATTCATGTTATATTCAGGTTAAGATGGCGTGATTTGTCTTTTTCATAAAGTATTGAATACATATTTATACTCCTTTGTTAATAATTGATAATAATTATCCCGAATACTTGCATAATCGGAAAAATAATCGGATATTTGCATTACGAAAAGTTCGTAACGATATTAACGTAATTGCAATAGCATGGACAATAAGACAAGAAGAAATGTACAAGATAATAATATTTGATTTCGACGGCACTATCGCCGACACCAACAAGTGTATCATAGAGACATTCCAACAGTCGCTCATTGAGTTGGGATTTGACACTATGGAAGAGAAGGATATCAGCCGACTCATCGGTCTGCCACTCACACACATGTATGCCCAACTGCTGCATACCGACGACAAGAGCCTCATCGACACTGCCGTGGCCACCTA
>JALFIX010000015.1 GCA_022775105.1 Prevotella sp.
CTCCGTCTCAAGCCAAGTCTTCTGAAGCTCTATCAGCACGAGTTTCAGACTGCCGTCGTCCTGGCGCACCTGGGCGCCAAAATCGATACGGAACATAGATATCTTGTCACGTGTGCCGTTGGTGTATTCATGCTTGCGCATCTCAACCTCAGCCACCTCCCTCTGCAGAAGGGCTGAAAGCACTGTCTTGGCAACGCGGTTGTCCTCCATAAGGTATTTGAAGACTGCGTCATATATAGGGTTCGCAATACTTATTATCATAGTCGTATTTTCATTAGTCCGGTGCAAAGATAATACAAAAAAATGAATCTGCGAAGAAAACGGGGATTTATTTCTTGTTTTTTAATAATCACTAAACAACCCACAGTAAGCGAAACCGACATTAACGCGAGACCAGCGACAGGTAATCATCACACGGTGGTCGGGCCAATGCGCCTGTCCATCTGTCTCCTCGCTAATCCTTTAGACATCCTATTGGCAACACAAGCACTCCGTCTTTTCTTTGGTATGCATATTGCCCTACGGCGATTATTACAGCCATGAATGACGGCGACGGCATCTTGTTGCAGTCGATGATATTTGCAAGAGCCAGCATATTGGCAGCTCCCTCATTAATGCGCGCTTCACCCCCGAGTTTCACCTCAAGTAAGGCATAGCTGCCGTTGCGGCGATGCAACACCGTGTCACACTCCAGACCGCTGCTGTCCCAGGAATTCTATTTGTTGTAACATACAATTTCAGATACAAACTACTTGACAGTAAGATAATTAATCTTTCCTTCTTGTTAATTATACTGTTCGCATTCTACGTACATATATACCAATTATTTTTTCAAAAAGATTTGGTGTTGGCATCAATCATTCTCATTCTTGCCGATATTTTCATAGGATATAAAGGGGGCAAGAGGATAATACAAAGGAAAGTCAAATAAATCAAAGTTATAAACACGGTCTCGGAGCACCATAGGCCACTATATTTGTTTCTTCTATCACTTCTATCACGCCTTCTATCACGCTTCTAACACACATTAAACTATTGATAATAAAATAGTTAATAGCATTAGTGATAGAAGTGATAGAAGAAAATGAAAAACCATAGAATGCGCGCGTGCGAGCGTAAAGGATAAGGCATGCAGTCAACAAGTGGATGCCTGTCATCCGAGTCATTGGTTAACTGTTATGAATGTATGACTACAGTTGTTCTAATATATTGACGAAGACTATTGTTAATATATCTCTATATGGGCTTTGTTTTATGTTCCCCATTGCGGAATGTCTGTTCCCCACTGCGGAACGGACATTCCGCAGTGGAGAACGTCTGTTCCGCAGTGGGGAACAGAGATTAAACACGCTTTCGTTGTATATTATGAATAGCTATCCTTCTATATTATGAATAGCCATCCTTGTATAATTATGTTCCTCGAATTATGACATTCAGTCAGCAAAGATTAAAAAAATTAATCATTCACGACATATTGGCAACTCATCGGGCATTGGCACGGGTATTGCACTTCGTAAGGGTGAAAGCGGAAAGCTCCACTGAGGAGCAGGAAGCTGAAAGAACATATAAAAAACAACAATTTTAAAATAGGAGGTTATTATGTTACCAGTTATGAGTACAAACAGTTGGTTCCCGACAATGTTCGACGAGTTCTTCAACAACGATTGGATGCCAAAGATGAAGGCTACGGCTCCGGCCATCAACGTAAAGGAAAACGGAAGTGAATATACAATGGAATTTGCTGTTCCTGGCATCAAGAAGGAGTTCTGCCGTGTGAGCCTCAACAACGAGGGCAACCTCGAGGTGACCATCGAGAACAAGATGGAGCACAAGGAGGAGAACAAGAAGGAGCACTATCTCAGACGCGAGTTCAACTACACCAACTATCAGCAGGTGTATGTGCTGCCTGAGGATGTAGTGAAGGACAACATCGCAGCCAAGGTGGACAACGGTGTGCTTACCATCACCATGCCTAAGGTCACCAAGGACGAGGTGAAGAGGATTCAGCGTCAGATAGACATCGCATAAGTTTTTAGTTGTATCAAAAAGAAAGGGCTGTTCCATTCATATTGGGGCAGCCCTTACTTTATACCACCCCATCTGTCATTCTTTTACCACCGCAACCCATCAGGCTATCAAAACGGGCAACGAGACAGTGTATGACCAATCATTATAAATGTATGAGAACAGTCATTATAAAATATTCACGAAAACTGTCACAATTATATCACGAAAGGGCTTCTATTCTATATTCCGCACTGCGGAACAGAAAACGAATACGGCATAAAGTATATTTCAGCAAGCTTGACGTGAATAATATGAACACCCCACCGAGAACAAATATGAATACACCATCTTGAACATATCTGCATACCCCATCATAAATATATCAGAATAGCTGTCATAAAAGTATAACAAAAACATATATAATCCCCAAAATACACTTTTTCCCAAATTTTCTTTGCACATTAAAAAAAAAGCATTATCTTTGCGGCGTCATTGAGTGATGATGGCATAAAGTAACAAATCAAAAAAGCGACATAATCTTTATATTTATATTTTAACAACCAATTAAAAACTCATGAAAAAGCTATTAAGACTATTCCTGACAATGGTCTGCCTTGTAGGCTTATTGCCCGCACATGCGACCTTTAGGGACATCAAGCTTGACCTCACAGGCGGTAATTTCTTCACCGACACTGAGAAAACCGACAAGTCAAGCGTGTCATTCGGAATTGCCATTGCCGACGACGGCTCTGCCACAAGAGTAGCCGCCGACGATGCGAGTGCTAACATTGTGCTAAGCGGAAAATACCATTCCGACGACCACGGCTGGGGCAACTTCTCTGCCAAGGTGGCAGTGGAAGGTCCCGTAAGGGTAAGTATGGGCACATGCGCCTGGGGTGGCGATGTGACTATCAAGGATGCAGCAGGAAACGTGGTTGGCACGTTCAACACCAACAACGGCACCTGCTATCACCAGAACAAGACCGACAACATTACCTCCACTATATATAAAGGTGAGGCAACGACCCTGACAATCAGCGGCGGCAACTATACCCCGTATATCGCCGTTGAAGCTGTTGACCCGGCAGACTTGGTTGAAAGCAAGACTGCCACATTCTCTCTCGGCGACTACGCCGACTGTGGAGTAGCACCGACTGCCATTACGGCTGACGAGGGCGCGGCAATCACTATCCCCGGCAACTTCACGATGTACAAGGAGGGCTACACTCTCACGGGCTGGACCGACGGCTCAAACACCGTTGCACCGGGTGCGGAATACACTCTCAGCGACAATGTCACCCTCACTCCTGTATTCACACAGAACTCAAAGTCTCTTGCCGACCGCAGTGAGGCTGTAACACTGAAATGGGATTTCCAGCGCAAGAACGGTGCGCCGACAGTAGGCTACCAGAACGCAACAGGCATTTGGGTAACACAAGCCAATATCGCAGGAGAAGCCATCGACGTCAAACTTGACTTCGACACTAACAACGGAGGCAAGATTGCCAACGGCAACTGGACAGACTGGTGCCAGATGAACGGCGGCACCAAGCTCACAATTCCTTCCGCCAAGGGCGCTGTGGTAAGCATGGAGGCATACGAAGCCATCACTACAACCACTATTGACGGACAAAGCGACTATACCTCCGGCAATACAATAACCTATACAATAGCAAGCTCTGCCGAAACTATCGACATCGTTATCGGCAACGGCTCCTACTACCGCTACATCCAGGCAGTGCTTCCCGTTGTGGAGCAGGGCGGCGAAGGCGGCAAGACATTTACCGACGAGCCGGTAAGCGTGGTTTATGCAATGAGCGACATCAACAATCCTGGAGATTGCACCGCC
>JALFIX010000017.1 GCA_022775105.1 Prevotella sp.
AGGGTTTCATAGATGGATGATGATGTCGTTTTCTTTGCCATGCTGCAAAGGTACAACATTTATTTCAAATATGTATCGTTGCACCATGATATTTTAGGTAGTCATGGTGCTAAGTCATCCACGGAGAATATCTACTGGGCCATGTAGATGCAAAAATATACATTTTATGATTTTCTTATAATATGGTTTAATTTAAATACAATGCAAGTGTATAAATGATAAGAAAATTAGGTAAACTGATGATAAAATGAAAGCAAAATACCCGAATTTGTGATAAAATGTAATATCAGATAAATTTCTTGGTTTTATTATAGCGTAAGATTTGTCAGATTGATAGAAAAGCAGTAATTTTGCACGCAAATTGTAAGTTATTAAAGTAATTTTCAAACTTAATGCAACATATTATGGCAAATGGATTGTATAATGCCGAATACGAACACGATGCGTGTGGAGTCGGCATGGTGGTTAACATCCACGGTAACAAAAGCCACGACCTTGTGGATAATGCGCTGAAGGTGCTTGAAAACATGCGCCACAGAGGTGCTGAGGGCGCAGACGGTCGTACAGGAGATGGTGCGGGTATCATGCTTCAGATACCCCACGAGTTTATTTTGCTTCAGGGTATTCCTGTGCCGGAGAAGGGAAAATACGGTACGGGACTCGTTTTCCTTCCCAAGGACGAAGCCAGGCAGAGCGACATACTATCTATAATGATAGAGGAGATTGAGCGTGAGGGACTCTCGCTTATGCACCTGCGCAATGTGCCCACCAACCATGATTGTCTTGGTGAATCGGCAGCTGCCAATGAGCCTGCCATCAAGCAGGTGTTCGTCACTGGAGTGAGCGACGACAAGGTGCCCGTTTTCGAGCGTACCTTATATATAATAAGAAAGAAGATAGAGAAGCGGGTGAAGGACAAGGACTTTTATATCTGTTCGCTCTCGTCGAAAAACATCATATATAAGGGTATGTTGACAAGTCAGCAAGTAAGGCAGTATTACCCCGACCTGACCAACAACTACTTCACCAGCGGTCTTGCTCTCGTGCACAGCCGCTTCTCCACAAACACATTCCCCACATGGAGCCTCGCCCAGCCGTTCCGCCTCCTGGCGCATAACGGTGAGATAAACACCATCAGAGGTAACCGCGGATGGATGCAGGCCCGCGAGAGCGTGTTGAACTCCCAGGCATTGGGCGACATACGTCAGATTTCGCCTATTGTCCAGCCTGGAATGTCGGATTCGGCATCATTGGACAACGTGTTCGAGTTCTTCGTGATGAGCGGTCTTTCTCTGCCCCACGCCATGAGCGTGATGGTGCCCGAGAGCTTCAACGACAAGAACCCGATTTCCGAGGACTTGAAGGCATTCTATGAGTACCATTCAATCCTGATGGAGCCGTGGGACGGTCCTGCCGCACTGCTCTTCAGCGACGGACGCTATGCGGGAGGTATGCTCGACCGCAACGGTCTGCGTCCCGCACGCTACACCATCACCAAGAACGACATGATGGTTGTGGCAAGTGAGGTGGGGGTGATGGACTTCGACCCCACGGAGATAGCCGAGAAGGGACGCCTGCAGCCGGGAAAGATACTGCTCATCGACACCCAGGAGGGCAAGATATACTACGACGGCGAAATCAAGGAGCGTCTCGCCGCCGCCCATCCCTACCGCCAGTGGCTCTCCACCAACCGCATACAGCTTGAGAAACTCAAGAGCGGACGTAAGGTGGATAACAGTGTGAAAGACCTCGTGCGTCATGAGATAATGTTCGGATTCGGCGAGGAAGACGTGGATGGCACAATCGTGCCGATGGCAACAAATGGTCAGGAACCTACAGCAGCCATGGGTAACGACACACCGCTCGCCGTGCTGAGCGACAAGCCGCAGATATTCTTCAACTACTTCCGCCAGCAGTTTGCACAGGTGACAAACCCCGCCATCGACTCCATCCGCGAGGAACTCGTTATGTCGCTCACCGAGTATATCGGACGTGTAGGCACAGGCATTCTCTCGCCCGACGAGACCAACTGCAAGATGGTGCGCCTGCCGCATCCTATCCTCAACAACACCCAGTTGGACATCCTCTGCAACATCCGCTATAAGGGATTCAACACCATCAAGCTGCCCATCCTCTTCGAATGTGAGAAAGGCGAGGAAGGACTGCGCGACGCTCTCGACCAGCTCTGCAAGGACGCCGAGAAGAGCGTGGACGAGGGATATAACTATATCATCCTCTGCGACCGCGACGTGGATGAGACACACGCTGCCATACCGTCGCTATTGGCAGTGTCGGCAGTGCATCACTACTTGATTTCGGTAGGAAAGCGAGTACAGACGGCACTTATCGTTGAGAGCGGTGAGATACGCGAAACCATGCACGCAGCCCTGCTGCTCGGCTATGGAGCGTCGGCGATATGCCCATACATGACCTTCGCCATCCTCGATGACCTCGTAAAACGTCATAAGATACAGGAAGACTATGCCACTGCAGAGGCAAACTATATAAAGGCAGTGAAGAAGGGACTCTTCAAAATTATGGCAAAGATGGGTATTTCCACCATCCGCTCATATCGTGGAGCGAAGATATTCGAGAGCATCGGATTGTCGGAGAGCCTGTTGAAGAACTACTTCGGCACGGGAGTATCTACCGTGGGCGGTATCGGATTGGAGATTATCGCACGCGATGCCATCCGTCTGCACGACGAGGCTTTCTCGAAGAACACCAACGTGGATTTCCTGCCCAACCTCGGACAGTTCCACTATCGCAAGGACGGAATCAAGCACGCATGGAATCCCGAAACCATCGCCAC
>JALFIX010000053.1 GCA_022775105.1 Prevotella sp.
ACTAATCAACTCGCGTTTACTTGTAAACTATAATATTATTATGGCAAAGAATATTTCATTCACAATAAAGTATTGGAAGCAGAACGGCCCACAGGACAAAGGCCACTTCGAGGAGAAGCAGATGCATAACATCCCTGATGATACCAGCTTCCTTGAGATGCTCGACATGCTCAATGAGCAGCTCATCAACGAGGGCAAAGAGCCTTTCGTCTTCGACCACGACTGCCGCGAGGGTATATGCGGTATGTGCTCGCTCTATATCAATGGTACACCACACGGCAAGACAGCCTCTGGAGCCACAACATGCCAGCTCTACATGCGCCGCTTCAATGACGGAGACGTCATCACTGTCGAGCCATGGCGCTCAGCAGGATTCCCTGTCATAAAGGACTGCATGGTCGACCGTAACGCATTCGACAAGATTATCCAGGCCGGAGGATACACATCAATACGCGCCGGACAGGCACAGGACGCCAACGCCATCCTCATCTCAAAGGAGGCTGCCGACGAGGCAATGGACTGCGCCACATGTATCGGATGCGGAGCATGCGTCGCAGCTTGTAAGAACGGCTCGGCTATGCTCTTCGTGTCATCAAAGGTGAGCCAGCTCGCCCTCCTGCCACAGGGCAAGGTAGAGGCAGCCAAGCGTGCCAAGGCCATGGTGATGAAGATGGAGGAGCTCGGTTTCGGCAACTGTACCAACACACGCGCTTGTGAGGCCGTATGCCCTAAGAACGAGTCAATCGCCAACATCGCACGCCTCAACCGTGAGTTCATAAAGGCAAAGCTCGCTGACTGATAACCATAACCTCTCACCCCCAGCCAGACAAGGCTGAGGGTGAATACAACGATGCCAGGCACTCTGTAAGGAGCGTCTGGCATCGTCTGTATATATATATTCATGAATTACGGTCCGGGAAATATACCTAACACCATGGGCAGTGACAGCTCTACCAGCGGACAAGTCCCTCTCCTCTTACCGTTTTTTTTCATTATTACTGTCCGGTAAACATTTCAATGGACTTTGGCATAGTGGTCTAAAATAATGAACAAGCCTCCTCTCTGACAAAGAATCATGGCAGTCCGATTGACTTTTATCCACAGAATAATGCAGATGACCCCAAAAATATCTCTTTCTTTTTTCCCTATTTCATTAGTGTCCCGTTAAAATCGGGATCAGTTAAATATTAATCAAATAACCCCGGAAAGAGGGGACAATCGAGTTCTTTGACATTATTGAAATCAGTCCTTTCGAAGAGATCTACGAGTGGTGTCTTATCCATAAGAGAAATGCTTAGAATCTGAAGAACCTCATAAGTTGATCGCTTAAGTTGCAAATCATGTTGCACGATAGCAACAAGGCAATAGGCTATGATTGCCGATGAGATTTGGATTCTCACAGCATTCTCTGTAGTACCCCAAAACTTCTTGATCTTGAGGTGCTGCTTTAGCCATTTGAAAAACAGCTCTATCTGCCATCTGTTCTTGTAAAGGTTGGCGATTTCAGGAGCTGTTAGATGAAAAGCATTTGTCAGGAAGGCAAACTCTCTACCTTGTTCTTCATCATAGAATTTGACGAGTCTGAGTTTCTCCGGATACTTCCGGTATGAATTGTATTCAGTGAATTCAATCACAGCATCTGTCAATATATTCTTTGGCAACCTGCGCCTCCATTTACAGCATTTGTATTGCAGATTCTTCTTGGCTCGCACAACAAAGAACGATTCATGCTGATGTATTTTGAAAAGTTCCTTGAATGCATTGTATCCACGGTCGAAAACATAGTAAGAACCTGATTCATAGGGAATTTCCTTCATAGCCTTTGAGTCGTAAACTGATGCTGTAGAGATATGGAAGAAAGCTGGAACCTGAGATTCGAGGTCGTATAGCACATGTGCTTTTACTCCTCCCTTCTTCTTACGGAACTTTGCCCACCAGAAGACCGACAAACACAATGGAATGGTCGTAGAGTCGAAAGCATACACATTGCCTTTCAACTTGAAGATATCCGTTACTCGTTTCTTTCTGGCTTGCTCCATCATATAGAAAGCAAAGTCTTCAAAGATACGATAGTCACGATTCTGATTGGCAGAAGCAAATGTCGTTTTCGCAATAGGCTTACGCCCTAATCCAAGATGGTATTGCTTTGCTCTATGTGCTTCAAAAGCAACAATCAGATCTCGCAAACTCTCTCGATTACTCAGTTGACCAAACATCATTGCAAGCAACTGATTCCAACAAGTGAAATGCTTCACATAGCGGTTTCCATCATACTTGTGAACATAGTTGTTAAACTGAGTTCTGTTCAATAAAGCGGTGAGCTGGGCAAAAACGTATTTGTCTTGGAACATAGCAGTCATTTTAATTTGACTGCAAAGTTACGAAATCAAGTCCGTTTCATTCCAAAACAACACCTAATAGACTGTATTTCAATTAATTCAAAGAGCGATTAGTCCACTTTAACGGGACAGTAGTGTCCCTATTTCAAAAAAAACATATAACTTTGCATCCGCATTTGGTTCTCCCCCTTGTGGATAATACCATGAGGACACGGAGCTAAGATGGGAACGCAGTGAGAATCTGCGACATTACCCGATGCTGTAAATCCTTTTTTTAGGCCGACCAATAGTGTCACTGGATATCAAAACCCAACGAGGTTTGTATATCGGTTTTGATGATGTCTGGGAAGACCGTGTCGGCGAGGATAAGTCAGAAGACCTGCCATTTGCCATTAGTAATATGTGTCTGCGGGACTACGGACACGGAAATACAATATTCATTTATGTTATTGCGTGGCAATAGTGCTGCCCTTCCTTGTGTTGTGGCAATGCTTTTGTTCTTGTGCGGTATTACTGTGCAAGCCCAGACTGTGCGCCTTGACTCCGTGTATCAGATTAACGAGATAGTCGTCGACGGACATAGGGAGGTGAGTGCGAATCAGGTTATTGGCTATGAGCAGATACAGGCATTGCCATCGTCATCGGTTGCCGATGCCTTGAAGTATATGGCGGGCGTACAGATAAAAGATTACGGCGGACTTGGTGGTCAGAAGACCATCAATGTCCGCTCGCTTGGTTCCCAACATGTCGGGGTCTATCTTGACGGTGTGCGCATCACCAATGCACAGAATGGCACCGTTGACCTCGGCAAATACTCGCTGACCACGCTTGAGTCTGTCAGCCTCTTCAATGCCAACAAGACCGAGATGCTCATGACCGCCTCTGAGTATGCCTCCGCAGCCACTGTTTACCTGAAGACACACCGTCCCGACTCCACTTCGCTCTCTGCCTCTTATAGTTATGCCTCCTTTGATACGCATAAGGCAGCGGCTACCTTCTGCTATAAGGACTGGCTTCTTCTCGACGCTGCCTTCACGTCATCGTCGGGTAAATACCCTTTTGAATACCATACCGAATATGAGGACACGACGGGAACGCGGCGGAACTCCGACATCAGGATGTTCCGCATAGAGGGATGTGCATTCTGGAAGGGATTCCAATGGCACACGTATTACTTCGACTCTCAGAGAGGACTGCCTGGAGGTATTGTCCGCCGCCTCTCTGATACCTATACCGATGTGGGGCGTGAGTGGGACCGCAACTTCTTCTCCCAGCTGACATGGCGTGAGCAATATGGCGACCTGAGTCTCCGTGCCATCGGCAAATATACCAATGACTATCTGCACTACCGCTCCGACTATCCGGAGAATATTTCAGTCCACTCAAACAACAAGTACCACCAGCAGGACATCTACGGCGCTGCCACGGGTGCCTACCGGTTCGGAGACTTTGGTGTCTCCGTGTCATCTGACCTCCGATGGTCGGACTTGACGTGCGATGTGAAAAACTTCCACTATGTCTATCGCCTTGACAGCAAGACTTCTGTCTCCGCCTTCTACAACCATCGCGGACTGAACCTCACGGCAAGCGGACTATATACCCGCGTGAGCGACCACACGAAGGGCAGTGCCAAGCCGCTCTCCCGGTGTACATGGAACATGCTTGCCTCATACGCCATTGGCCGATGGCAAGCGCGCGCATTCTACAAGAGTGTCTTCCGTGTGCCTACTCTCAACGACCTCTACTATACGCTCGTGGGCAACCGCAATCTCAAGCCTGAATACACGAAGCAGCTGGATATGGGGAT
>JALFIX010000126.1 GCA_022775105.1 Prevotella sp.
TCATTCATCCAGTATGCCGCCATAACCTGGAAACTGCCCTCTATGGCCTCATCCTTAAAACGCAAACTGCCATCGTCGATTACCCGGCGCACCATCTTGTAAGCCTCAACAAACTGGACGATGGCAGCTTCGCTAAAACGGGTGACAAACGACTCGTTCTTGATAATAGAGCGCAATTGGAGCAGGATCTTAACATTGGGCTGGTGGGACACCTTGTCGTTGTCGATGTGTATCACCGCCATGCGACACTCGCCCTCGCATATCACCATATCCACTATTGAACCGGGAGTGACCAACAAGACGTCATTAGGCTCAACAGTCATCTCCTTGAGGTTTACCCTTATGCGCATCTTGCCCTTACGACAGATAATAAGGCTGACAAACATCAGTTTGACAGGCGAACCGATATAGGAGAAGCCCTTGAACACCTTGTCGTCGAAGTTGTCGTCGAGCATCATGAAGTCCTTGTATATTAACTTGTTCGCCTTGTCATGGACCATTGCAAGGGTCACTTCCTGAATGTTGCTCATCGATATATTATTTAAGTTTCGTATATGCTCAATTTGGGGGAGTTAACTCCCACATTATTCTCAAATAAAGCATATTATAATAATGTGATGCTGAACAGATAAACCACTGCAGCGGGAATGGCAAGCAGCGAGGAGTCGAAACGGTCGAGCATACCGCCGTGACCGGGGAGGATGTTGCCGCTGTCCTTGATGCCGAGCGTGCGCTTGAAAAGACTCTCCACGAGGTCGCCCCATGTGCCGAAGACAACTACGGTAAGTCCGAGTCCCATCCATTCCCACATTCCCATGCCGGTGGGGTTCATGTCGTAAGTGTGAGTGAGATACCACACCAATGCCGCTGCTGCGAGCACAAAGATGCCGCCGCCGATGCTTCCTTCCCAACTCTTTCCCGGACTGATGCGCGGGAAAAGCTTATGCTTGCCGAAGAGCGAACCGCAGCAATAAGCCCCGGTGTCGTTCACCCAAAGGAAGACGAACACACTCAACGGCAGGGTGTAGATATACATTATGCCCTCTGGAGCCGCACGGAATGCAAGCATATTAAGCAATGAGAACGGCAAGACAACATACATCTGGCTCATCATCGTATAGGCCCAGTCGTGTATCGGGTCTTCCTGCTTGGCATAGAGTTCAGCCACAAGCAGATATACTATAGTAATAAGATAAGGGATGAAAACCACGGATGAAGTGAATCCGCTGCATGTGCCCGCCATGGCGAGGAAGAAATACACTCCCGCCACGGTGGAGATGAAACGGTTGACCGTCACCCCTGCCCTGTCGTTCACAAGTCCTGTAAACTCCCAAACCGTCAATCCCGTAACCAAGGCAAAGAGGAATATCATCGCCGTGGGATTGAGAAAGCATACCACTATCGTCGCAACAAAGAGTACGCCCGTGATTGTTCTTGCTATAAAGTTGTTCATAATAAAGCCCCCCTTTATCCCCCGAGGGGGATTTTTATTACCCTCGGGACACCTCACAGGGGATATTGAGGCATTTTTGTACAATTAATCGGATTAACAAACTATCCCTCCCCCTCGGAGGAGACGGAGGGGGGCTGTTTGTCTGTTCTCACCTTCTCCTCCAAACTGGTGCCTTGCGCCGCCAGTTCTTTCTCTCTGCGCTCTGCCATAGCCTCGGCCTCTGCCTTTTGCTGGGCTTCGAGCAGTTCCTCGCTGCGGCTTGCCCATGGACGCTTGCCGAATATCTTCTCAACGTCCTCGGCAAAGATTACCTCGTTGGCCACGAGAAGGTCCGCCAACTGGGCATGACCGTCCTTGTGCTCGTTGAGGATTTGCCTTGCCCTGTCATACTGCTCGTTAATCATCTTGAGAACCTCGTCGTCCATTATCTTGGCTGTTGTCTCGGAATATGGACGCTGGAAGGAATACTCGCTGTTGTTATAATAGCAGATGTTGGGCAACTTCTCGCTCATACCTGCGTATGCCACCATTCCGTATGCACTCTTGGTGACACGCTCCAGGTCGTTCATCGCCCCTGTGGATATGCGACCAATGAAGAGTTCCTCGGCTGCACGTCCGCCAAGTGTGGCGCACATCTCGTCGAGCATCTCCTCCTTGGTGGTGATGGCACGCTCCTCGGGCAGATACCATGCTGCACCCAAAGCACGTCCACGCGGCACGATGCTCACCTTGACAAGCGGGTTAGCGTGCTCGCAGAACCATGATATAGTGGCATGACCAGCCTCGTGGATGGCTATCGCCTTCTTCTCGGCATCGGTCATAATCTTGGTTTTCTTCTCCAGACCGCCGATGATACGGTCAACGGCATCAAGGAAGTCCTGCTTGGTCACCGACTTGCAGTTGTGACGGGCGGCGATAAGTGCAGCCTCATTACATACGTTGGCAATGTCGGCACCCGAGAATCCCGGAGTCTGGCGCGCCAGGAAGTCGATGTCGAGCGAGTCGTCGGTCTTCACCGGCTTGAGATGCACCTGGAAGATTGCCTTGCGCTCGTTGAGGTCGGGCAGGTCAACATGTATCTGACGGTCGAATCGTCCGGCACGCATGAGTGCTGAGTCGAGCATGTCGGCACGGTTGGTGGCTGCGAGGATAATCACACCGCTGTTAGTGCCGAATCCGTCCATCTCAGTAAGCAGGGCGTTGAGGGTGTTCTCGCGCTCATCATTACCACCCATGGCGGGATTCTTGGAGCGGGCACGACCCACGGCGTCAATCTCATCGATAAAGATGATACACGGCGACTTCTCCTTGGCCTGACGGAAGAGGTCGCGCACACGGCTTGCTCCCACTCCCACGAACATCTCCACGAAGTCGGAACCGCTCATGGAGAAGAACGGCACACCAGCCTCACCAGCTACTGCCTTGGCTAACAAGGTCTTACCAGTTCCCGGAGGTCCCACAAGAAGTGCGCCCTTGGGAATCTTTCCTCCCAATTCAGTGTATTTCCCGGGGTTCTTCAGGAAGTCAACAATCTCCTGCACCTCCTGTTTGGCTCCTGCCTGCCCTGCCACATCCTTGAATGTGACGGTAATCTGATTACCCTTCTCATACATCTTCGCCTTGCTCTTGCCCACGCTGAATATCCCCGCGCCACCGCCAAGACCACCGCTCATGCGACGCATGAAGAACATCCATATAGCAACAAGGAAAATGATTGGCAGAAGGTTATAGAGAAGTGTGGAGAAGATGTCGTTGTCGCTCTTGTTCTCATAACTGAAGTCGCCATTGAACTTCTTCAGCTTGCGGGCCTCGTTGACAAAAGCCTCCACCTGATCAACACTGCCGTATTCCACCGACACCGACGGCTCCTTGCCTGTCTGTTCCACACCCTGCTTGAACACGTCGCGGATATGCTCCGGCTTGACGTACATCTGCAAGGTGTTGGTCTTGTTGTTCACCACGATGCTCTTGGCATATCCCTTGAGCACCATTGTCTTGAACTGGGTATAAGTAGCCTCAGTCTTGACACTCGAATTGACGTTGCCGCTTGTAAAGTACAGCACGCCCAAAACAACCATCATCAGAAGATATATCCAGTTCATATTGAACTTGGGCATCTTCATGTCCGGTCCCTGCTTGTTGTTATTTATATTCTGACTGCTCATAAATTCTAATTTCACATTTCTAAATTGTCTATGGCCTGCTTCGGCGCATCCTCCCAAAGGTGTTCTATATCATAGTAATCACGTGTGTCGGGTACAAACACGTGTACCATCACGTCGGTATAGTCCATGGCAATCCATACGGCGTTCTCCTGTCCGACAACCTTCACCGGCTTCTCTCCGGCATCCATTCTCACCACCTCCTCAACGGAATCGGCGATAGCTTGCACCTGAGTGGGCGATTGGCCGGTGCATACAATGAATTTCTTGCAGATTGCGCCCTCCATCTTGCTGAGGTCAACAATCACAATATCCAATCCTTTCTTTTCTTGTATTCCCTTTACGATTGTATCAACTAAAATCTTGATTTCTTCCATTCTGTTACATTATTATATTAAATCAGCGTGCAAAGTTACATCAATTATTCGACACTACAAAATAAATTAGTATTTATTAGTTATTTCAATGCCAAAATGAACAACAAAAATCCCCTCTGCACATCACATGCAAAGGGGATTGGCAAATTCAAAGAGAAAAACTTATATCTAAGAGATTTATTTTTTTAGTACTTCGTATTCTGAGGATCGAAGTTTGTCCAGCCTGTCAGCCAGTTGTCTGTGGCATTGAAGGCACCTACGTATGTCACCTTGTCGAGCGATGCCTTGGTCTCGCCGTCGAATGAGGCAAGGGTGAGCAGAGGACTTGATGCCGAGGGCATGAAGGGAGAACCTACTTTTGAGGCATCCTTCAGGTCGAGGGCTGCGGCATCGTCGTATGCCTTGTTCTTCAGGGCCTCCTGGAAGAAGAAGGTGTTGGAATATGACTTATGGTTGGTGTCGATGACTGCCTTGTTCACTGCGTCATAGAGCACGTCCTCATACACCTTGTTGGCATCCGAACCGATGATGTCCATACCTGCGAACACGTTGTTGTGGAAGTGGATTGTACCAGCCTTTGCCTGTGCGGGAGTGTCACCCTTCTCACCGTCGATAATCAAACCGATGGGCCATCCGGCTGCCACGGAGTTAATGACATTAAGACGTGAGCTGCGGCGAATCTGCATGGCTGACTGGAACTTGCCGAGGGCAGAACCGTTGTTGGGATTCATTGAACCGCCAGTGATGAAGTCGGTAGTGTTCTCGAACTTCACACCAGTCTGAAGCTTGGGACCGATGAAGGTGATGTTGGAGAATGTGGCAGTGGTGTAGGGAGATACGTCAGAACCGCTGGCATTGTTGTCGCTCTCGAAACCGTTGCTCTGAGACTTGTCGGCAATCTTGGCATCACGAACGGCAAGACCATACTGCACTGCTCCCGAGAAACCGTTGTCGGTGTCGAAGTCATCGTCCCAGCCATGGAAGGCAACGAGATACTTACAATTCACCGTACCTCCAAACCACTCGAAGGAGTCGTCATTGGAATAAGACACCTGCACGTGGTCAATCTGAGTGCCGCTACCCACTGAACCGAGGGTAAGACCATTGATTTCCTGGTCGGTTTGGAAGGGATAGCCGGCAAACTCGATACGCACGTAGCTCAGTACGCCAGAATTATCGGCATCGTCGTTACCGCCGTGCTTGGTGCGCGGGCCTCCCTCAATCTGCATCTCGGTCTGGTTGTTCTTGGCCTTACCGCAGATGATGATGCCTCCCCAATCACCAGGCTTGCGGCTTCCCACAGCCTCCTCTGAGGTGAACACGATAGGCTCTGTGGCAGAGCCTTTTGCGATGAGTTTACCGCCACGCTCGCAGATGAGCGAAGCTTTGGTCTGCTTGTCGCCCTTAATCACTGTACCCGGTTCGATGGTAAGTTCCGCGCCATTGGCGATATATACCCAACCTTTAAGAATATAGGTGCCTTTCTTTAGAGTCTGCTTACCTGTAAAAACGAACTCAGCGTCGCCATTACCAATCTGCGCACCGCTTGCGTTCTCACTGTTGTCAACCTCGCTGAAAAGGATGTGGTCGCACGACTTGAGTCCTCCGTCGGTGCCCCAGGTGTATTTCTCAGTAACTGGTACGTCGGGGTTTGTTCCCGGTTCATCATTGTCATCACTGCATGAAACCATGCACATTGCAAGCGACATAATGCCTGCCATTGTCAAAAACTTTACTTTTTTCATTTTCATCCTGATTTTATTAATAATTAATAATGTGTTCTATTTGGGGAGTTAAGAAGTTAACTCCTTAACTCCTTAAAACGTCGCCACTACAGAAAGTCCTATGTTCCTTCCCGGCTTATACTGCCTTGTTATCTGCACCACCTCGCGAGTCGATCCGTCGGGGTTCTTTGCCTCGGCGAATTGCTTGTAGCTCACCTTCTGGGCGAGGATGTCGTGGATGTTCGCCTTTATCTCCCAGTGATTGCCGAACTTCTTGGATATTGTGAAGTCGAGCACGTCGCGGGGCATCTCATAGCTGTCGGGCACACGGGCGTTGTCCTCGCTGCCCGTACTGCCCTCACTGCGTCCCACACCGATGATGCGCTTGCCTATGCGGTTGTAAAGCAATGATATAGAAAGTTGCTGCTTGTCGTTCTTATAGAAAAGGCCGGTGTTTACGAGGTAGGGCGACTGACCCTGCATCGGTCGGTTCTCATTGCGCGAACCGGCAGGGAAATTCACTCGCGAGTGGATGAGCGTTCCGTTGAAAGAGAGAGAGAAATTACGCAGACCTATGAGGGAAAGGTCCTTACGGATGTCAAGCTCCACTCCAAAGTTGTCGGCACTCTCGGCATTCTCGTAGGAATACACGAGACTCGTGCCACCAGCCACTGTATATGTCCATTCTATGGGATTGTCGAAATGCTTGTAGAATCCCGCTATCGTAATCTGCTCGCCGCGCGAGGGATAGAACTCATAGCGAAGATCAACGTTATGTATGTAGCATGATTTCAAATCCACGTTTCCCTGCACGTGTGAGGCAAGGTCGAAGTCGTAATATACCGACGGCGACACCTCGCGGAACTCTGGACGGTTGACCGACTTGCCGTAAGCCAAGCGCACCTGGTGCTTGTCGTTGAACTTATACACGGTGTTGACCGACGGGAAGAAGTCGCGGTTGCGGTAGTAGCGGCTCTGCGGACTCTCCACGTCATCGCGGGTGTTTGTTATCAGTTCCATCTGGTTGAACTCATACCGCAATCCCGCATGAATGTTAAGTTTGCCGAAGGGCAGCGATGCCGCGAGATAACCGGCTCCGAGGGTGTTGCGTCCCCTGTAGTTGTTGCGCATGCAAAGCTCCTCGATGAGCGAGAGGTTGTTGCCTCCGAAGTATTGCCCGTTGGAGAGAAGTTCGGTCATGTCCATCTTGCGGAAACCTTCGGGCAGTGTGTTCAGCTCCAAGTCCCAAGTGTAAATAAACTGTCGTGTATTGTATTCGCGTGAGCGATATTCGCCATAAGCTCCGATTTTCACTGATGGCGAGAATGAGGCGAAGTGGAAATCATGGTTTTCATTAATATTGGCTGATACGATATGCTCGTCGAGCTTTGTGAACTCACGGTTAATCTCGTTGCCCGCAGTGAGCATCATCGTGCCGCGCTCAAGTGCATCGTCGATGGTATATCGCTTGCGGTCGGGCATACGTCGGTTGGCGTAGGAATAACTAACGCTCCACTCCAAATGGTCATCAGTGAAGGTATGCTTTCCCGTCAACTGTGTGTTGTATGTGATACGGCTGCGATAGTAGTACTCAGCTCCTATCTCATTGTCCGACTGTGCGTTGATGCCCGAACGGTCGGTGTATCGCTTGTTGGTGAGACTGTTGAAGATGTTCTTCAGCTCATATTTGTTGTTACCCGACTTCGAGAGCAGTGCGAGGTTGAGCATCGCTCCGAGTCGCGTGTTGTTGTTATACTGGTTGTCGGTGGAGTGGCGCAGGTAGTTGCTGCGGTCGTTGGCAGAGTCATACACACCGAAGAGGTTGTTCACCATGTCGCTGTATGATCTTGTCTCGTTGGTGTAGTTGACAGCTCCCACCATACCCAACTTACTCTCGCCGAGAGTCCATCGGCGGCTCCAGTCGGCACCCAATTTCAGGTCGCCCACAGGTTTCTTGCTCTTCACTCGCCAGTTGTTGTTAAGTCCGCTGCCGAGGAGGTTAACATCACCGTCCTTGATATAGTCGCTGCTGAGTTTGGCATAACGGAAATCCTTGAAGTCGGTGGCGTCGTTCCAGTTGCCGCCCACACTCACCGAGAAAGAGTTCTGCGAAGGGATATCCTTGGTGTTTATCTGTATGAATCCTCCCGTGAAGTCAGCGGGATATTCGGCACTTGGCGACTTGACAATCACGAGGTTGTCAATCTGACTGCTGGGTATGATGTCGAAAGAGAATGCCCGGGAGTCAGCCTCAGAACTCGGCACTGCCCCGCCGTTTATCCATACATTATTATATCTTTGTGAAAGACCGCGCACCATCACAAACTTGTCCTCGATGAGGCTCACTCCCGGCACACGTCTTATCACCTCGCCTGCATTGTTGTCCTGGGTGCGGCGAATCTCCTGAGCGGATATGTTGCTCACCACCTGGTCGCTCAACTTCGCAGCCTCAATCATGGCAGCGTCGGTGTTCTTGCGTGCCATACCCGTGACCTTCACCTCGCCGAGCACCTGTTGGTCGCTTTCCATCTCAATCCTCAGTTGCTCCGCATCTTGTGCATCCGAGGCATTGGCATTAAGGGTCAATGTCCTGTAGCCCACATATTTAATAATAATAGTATGGCTACCCTTTTTCAATCCCTTGATTTCAAACAAGCCGTTGATGTCGGTGGCGCATCCTTTGTCGAGCGCCATCACCGTGGCACCAATCAGTGCCTCACCAGTCTGTTTGTCAACCACCGTACCTTTTATATTAGCTGCAAGAGCAGCAACAGAGGTGGCAATCAGCAGCATCACAGCTGCGAAAATTCTCTTTGTCATATTCATCGTATAATACTTGTATGTTTTCGGCTGCAAAGTTACGGCGACTATATTACATTGGCATGACAAGCGGGTTATCAATAAGCTACAACCCTGTTATTATTACGTTACATGACAAGTACCTTGAATTAATTACTTCAGAAATATCCAATCCGTATGTATCTGAGAATGTCCGCGGGCAATTATTTGTGGTTTTTGGGATGCGCAGCCTCTGGGAGCGCAGGCGTCTCGCCTGCGGCCTACGTAAAGAGTAATCAAAAACATTGCAGAGGGAAGATATATGTTTTCTCGACAAGCCGCGGGCGAGACGCCCACGCTCCCAGAGGCATACGCACAGTTTATTTACATCAGGAACTTGAATAATAACACAGGAAACGCAATTTTAATACGAATGAAACACCATCGTAGTATAGATTAAATAATTTTGCGGCAAAAATCATACAACATTATAAAAATATATAAAATGGAAAAAGAAAAGGACATGAAGGTCGCATACGTGGAGCGCGACCTTAGCTGGATGTACTTCAACCACCGCATACTGCAGGAGGCTGAGAAAAAGGATGTGCCAATACTCGAGAGAATGTCGTTCCTCGGAATCTATTCAAACAACCTCGACGAGTTCTTCCGTGTGAGAATGGCTTCGCTCAACCGCATTGCACAGTCGAAGGACAAGAACATAAAGCAAGACCGCGAGAAAGCGAAAAAGACCATCAAGGACATCAACCACCTGAACGCCTGCTATAACAAGGAATTTGAGAAGGCGGTTGACAACATCACAGAAGAACTTGAGAAGCAGGGCATCAGACTGCTACACGAGAACGAACTCAACGAGGAGCAGCAGCTATTCATCCGCCGCCTGTACTTGGAGAAGCTCAACGGCAGCACCAACCCTATATGGCTCTCGCAGGTGAAGGAGATAGGCGCCACGGGCGACGACGGCATCTTCCTTGCAGTAAAGCGCATGGTGTGGATTGAGGACAAGAAGAAACCAAAGGTCGATTATGCCCTGATAGCCATGCCCGACAAGGAACTGGGACGCTTCGTACGACTGCCCAAGAGCGACGACAAGGAGAACATCATGTATCTCGACGATGTCATACGCTACTGCCTGCCGATGATATTCATCGGAGCGGGAAAGGCTACCTACGAGGCATACTCTTTCAAGTTCACTAAGGACGCCGAGATGGACATCGAGAACGACCTGAACAGCGGTGTTATGCAGAAGGTGGCTAAGGGCGTGAAAAGCCGTAAGAGCGGTGAGCCTATTCGCGTGATTTACGACGAGAAGATGCCGAAGGAACTGCTCAAGCGCATCATGTCGAGACTGAACATCGACACCCTCGACACCATCGTCAGCGGAGGCAGATACCAGAACCATAAGGACCTAATGGGATTCCCCGACTGCGGACGTCAGGACCTGAAATACGACAAGTGGACTCCCATCCTGAAACCGGAGTTGGAGACCGAGCAAAGTATCCTTGACACCATACGCCAGAAGGACCGTTTCATCCACGTGCCATACCACTCGTTCAACAGTTTCATACGCGTGTTGCGCGAGGCGGCACTGAGTCCGGATGTCAAGGCTATAAACGTTACTCTATATCGTCTGGCCAAGGCATCAAAGGTGGTGAAGGCTCTTATCTGCGCGGCACGCAACGGCAAGAAGGTGACGGTAGTAATCGAACTGCTCGCACGCTTCGACGAGGAAAGCAACATCAAGTGGAGCAAGCGCCTGCAGGAAGCCGGAGTGGAGGTCGTATTCGGTGTGGAAGGACTGAAGATTCACTCCAAGTTGGTGTATATATCATGCAAAAGCGGCGACATCGCATGTATCGGAACTGGCAACCTGCACGAGGGAAATGCAAAGGTTTATACCGACTATATGATGATGACCGCAAGGCCGCAGATTGTGCGCGAGGTGAAGAAGGTGTTCGAGTTTATCAGCAAACCGTTCAAACCGGTGAAGTTCCGCGAACTGCTTGTGTCGCCGAATGAGATGAAGCCGAAGATACTGCGTCTTATCTCCGACGAGATACGCAATGCCAAAGAGGGACTGGAGGCATGGATAAAGGTGAAGATTAACCATATCACCGACGAGGAGGTGGTGGCAAAGCTATACGAGGCATCACAGGCTGGAGTGAAAATCAGCCTGTTAGTGCGAGGCAACTGCTCTCTCGTTCCGGGTCTGCCGGGCATCAGCGAGAACATTAGTGCAGCGGGCATCATCGACACATACTTAGAGCACTCACGCATACTCATCTTCGCCAACGGCGGCACCCCCAAGTACTTCCTCGGCTCTGCCGACTGGATGCCGCGCAACCTCGTCAACCGCATAGAGGTGCTGACTCCCGTGTATGACGAGGACCTGCAGCATGACCTTGAGCGCACCATCGACTACGGTCTGCGTGACACCACCAACGCCCGCATCGTTGACGGTCGCGGTACAAATGCCTTCCCGCAAGGCACACCATTCCGCTCGCAGGAGCAACTGTATATCGACTACCTGAAGGAATCACAGGAGAGGAATAATATCAAGTGAGAAGAACAATGGAAAACAAGAACTTAGCGGCAATCGACATCGGTTCTAACGGTGCCCGACTGCTTATCAAAAACGTAAAGGAAGACTCTATGGGCAATGTGGAATTCACCAAGGTGCTCTTCCTGCGTATCCCCTTGCGATTGGGCAAGGACGTATTCACCCTGGGCGAAATAAGCGAGGAAAGGGAGCGCATGATGATGTGCATGATAAAGAGTTACAAACAACTGATGAAGCTCTACAACGTGGAGCGCTACCGTGCCTGCGCAACATCTGCCATGCGCGATGCAAAGAACGGTTCGAAGATTCTGAAGAAAATAAGAAAGGAAACCGGTATCGAGATTGAGATTCTCAACGGCAGCGAGGAGGCGAAGATTCTATACAACAACTCGGTGGAGTCGTCGGAATCCGTGGACGGTAACTATGCTTACGTGGATGTGGGCGGTGGCAGTACGGAGATTTCCGTGCTCAGCAACGGCAAACTCGTAGGAAGCTGTTCATATAACATCGGTACTATCAGATTGTTGAGCGGGGCTGTAGCTCCTGATGTCATCAGCAACATGAGGGCTGACATGACTAAATATGCTGAGAGCTACCCCGGCATTATCATCGTGGGTTCGGGTGGTAACATCAACAAACTCTCGCGTATGTTCCACGAGAGCAACAAGAAGAGCAAGCATAACATCCTTCCAGTTAAGAACCTGCTGCAGATTCACGACGAGATGAAGCCTCTGAGTGTCAAGGAGCGCATTGACAAATACGGTCTTAAGCCCGACCGTGCCGATGTGATCATCCCCGCAGCCGAGATATTCCTCAACGTAGCCCAGGCATTGGGATGCACCGAAATCCACGTTCCCAACATCTCCCTCGCCGATGGTATCATCGACGGGATGTACAAGGAGGAGTTAAGGAGTTAACTTTCTGAAGTGATAATTCCCAATGTATAAGGGTTTTATTTAAACCACAGAGATAAAGAGGAAGAGAGATTTTTGTTTATATAGAGTAGGTCGCAAGCGACGGAGAACACAGAGCCTTCGGGCAGATGTAATCATGCGCAGCTCTCTATGATCTCTAAATGCCTTGGCATTCAGTCTCTTTCCTAATTAAATACTCTTAATCTCTTAAACTCTGTGGTTCAAAATTACTTCCGAAACTTGAGTTACTTCTTGAATCTTTCAATCTTATGAATCACATTTCCCTTGTTGTCAATCATATAGAGGCTTAACTGATTTTTCGATGCACTGACAACAGAGAATCCTTCGGCAGGCGAACAAAAAACAGTGCCGTCGATAGGACTAACCTTGCGTGCGAGACTACCCGAGGTGTTTACTACATAGTCGATGCCGTCATTGCCGCGTCGGATATGCTGGAAGTTGTGGATATGTCCGCATACATACATCGCCACCTTCGACTTGTGACGTTGAAAAATCGGGAGAAGACGGCTCTGCATATCCTTCTGTTCGATGATGTCTTTCTTGGTATCGGCATACATAGGATGGTGTCCTACTACGATTACCCAGTCCTCCTTTGCCTCGTCGAGTGTCTTGTCAATCCATTTCAGCTGTGCGTCAATGTCTTGCGAATCCACATCGGGATAGGTTGAACTGTGATGATAGCGGTCGATGAGCGGTGTGGTGTCGATGAGCACTAATCTCACGCTCACCCCGTTGTCGTCATATACCTTAGTATAATATCGTCCCTCCATTTCCCATCTGCGGGAGATGTTCCTGTAGTCGAGCACCGCCTGTGTAGTGCCGCGGTATTCGTGGTTGCCGAGGATGGGCAGCCATGTCATCATAAGTTCGGGATGAGTGTAGATAAGCTCATAGTTAGTCATCCAGAGAGGGTCTTGTGTTGATGCCACACCTTCAAAGTGGTGTACATCGCCTGCAGCCACGATAGCCTCAGGTCCGATGGCACCTGCCATTTCTCCCATAAGCTCCGCCACGGGTTTCTGCTGATAGTAGCCATTGCGTCCGAGGTCGTTGGCGATGAAGAGGTTAACGTCGTCCTTTAGTGTCTTCCACTGTTCGACATTCTGGGCGTTCGCAGTAATGTTCACTAATAATGATGCTGCTATCACAAGTATGATAATCAGCATGTTGCGCTTGGCGCATCTCAAGTCAATTGTTGTCTCCATAAATCTCATATCTTTGTTTTTCGGGTGCAAAGGTACGGGTATTTGGTTACAACAAGGCAACAAAAAGATTAAGACTTCAATATGATAATATTACAAAACTGTTGCTTACATATTGATGTCTCAAGTCGTCACCTTCCAGTCGCCGATAGTACGGCGTTCGGGGTCGAAGTTTATGCCCACTTTTACTATGGGCAGACCTGAGAGGGCGAACTTCGAGGAGTAGTCCTTGAGGTCTATCTGATTGATGGCTGCCTGGGCGGACTTATTTAATTTAAGCTCAAAGAGGTATAGCGCCTTGCCTGTCTTCATCACTATATCCACACGACCCGTGGGAGTATGAACCTCCACCTCCACATATCTGCCGAAGAGCGAGAAG
>JALFIX010000144.1 GCA_022775105.1 Prevotella sp.
TACTCGATGGAATGTATGGTGATGCCCTTGCCGTTGGAATCCTTCAGCCGGCTACCGTCCTTGTGATAGATATTGTAAACTGCCATATTCCTGTTACTTTGATAGTGTTATGTTTGTTTTCGGGTCGCAAACTCTCATCGTAACGCTGAATATCAGGATGTCGCCGTCACCATCCCTCACAAGTTCCGCATTGTCATTGAGCTTCACGAACCTCACGTGCTGCCTTCCGATTTTCGTATATGTGTCATACAGGCTCACATACCCTTCAAGAAGGTACGATACGAGAGAGTTCACTGCCGTGTTGGCACTGAACTTGTCACCCTTGTAGCCGAATTTTATGTCAATGTCATACTCCGAGAGCTTTAATCCTCCAACGGGGATATACTCGTCAAGACCGTCCTCGTCATACCACTTTCTCGATGCAATCTCCTTGACGTCGGATATTGGCTTGAACGGAATTTCAACGCAGTAAAGTCCGAAGCGTTCAATGGTCTCAACCACCGACGCACCGGACTCTTCCTGTTTCATGTATACTTTGTAGAAATCCATACGCACATATTTTTCTGCAAAGATACATATAATTTTGTATATTTATGCAATAAATATGTATAATTTTACATATTTTTGGAATAAATATTCATATTAAGAGAACTTAAAGTCACGTCTGTCACGGACAATGATACCACGCGAAGCATTGACACTGCCCGAATATTGGTACACGAAAGCCTTGGAAGTCATGTCGTTGTCAATATCCACGAAAGCGTTGTCAAGAACATTAACCCTTACGTTCGCGAGCTGGCGGCAAATGATTCTTAGTTTTGACTTGTGGCGCACGTACACGTTTGTCACCGCATAGCCGTCACAGGTAATCGTTGCGTCGCAATGACCGTTAAGGATTACTGTGCCGGGGTTGTGGAGCCTCACCGCCTCGTCAACGTACACGCCATGGTTGTGCATAACGTCGCCGAAGTTCTTCTTTATAAAATCACACGACGGCCAATCGTGGGCAATACAGAAGTCGATACCACGGACGTACTTCTCTGCCATCTCATCCTTGCTGCTTCCGTCCTTCCACTCGGCGGTCCACTCGGCACATAGACCAAGTGAAACCGCCTCGTTCTTCATCCTGTCGGATAGTCTTTTTCTCTTGCTTTCAAACATACGCTATTTCATGCTAATCTTTAATACTCCGTTTGTAACCTTGTTCATCCACGAATACATGTCATCGAGCTTGCTGTTTCGTGCTTCCGCCAACGTAACGAGTGTTGTAAGTTGGGTAAGCTGCGACCTCGCAATATTGTTCATTTCAGGAACAGACTGCACGGCAACGAGGATAAGACGCAGATTTTCACGGTTAACGGAACAATCTAACCTGATGCTGTTCAGGTAAGATGCGAGGATGTCAGCCGTATCCTCAGTAATACTCTTTATCGAGTTGCTGACAGACAATGTTCCGTTCTCTGACAAATCCCACCCTTTTTCCTTCAAAGCGTCAAGGATATTGGTTATACCTTCTATCGCATTGTCGCCCGCCTTGATAAGGTCATCGGCTATTCCGGGAATATCAACCTCGTCAAGCTTGCCCTTCTGTTGTAGTAAGGTTTTTAGCTTATCGAGTGTTGGTTGCAGCGCAATCTCCATTATTTTCTGCGAGAGAATATTCTTGGTGAGGTCTTTTACGAGTTCCTGTACCTTGTCATGGTACGCCTCGGCAGCGTCCTCACCCTTTGCCCAAGCCTCCACTATGGAGTCGGTAAGCTGACTCGCCCAAGACTTGATGTCAATATTATAGATGTCATTGAGGAACGTCTGAGCAAAGTCGTCGATACTCTGCTCCATCTCCTTAATCTGTTGGTCGTAGTTCTGAATGGCATCAGCGTCGGTCTTTTTCTTGTCCTCTTCAGCTTGTCTCTGCTTCTTGAGTTCGTCCCTTTGGGCCATAAGACTTGCAAGCTCAACATCGTAGGCCGTGCCGCTATTTTGGGCTTTTAGTGCCTGCTGGTATGTCTGATTAGAATAAGGAGTTTCACCCTTGGAAAACGGAGCATAAGCATCTGTGAACGACTTGATTATTTTCTGGAGTGTATTCTTCTCCTCAAAGCTCGCCCTGAAGCTATATATTCCTCCAAGTGTACTTTCAAGAACAGACTCAATATTCTTCGTCATGTTCTCCATTTCCTTTTGGCGTCGCTCCGAAGCCTCAATCTCCTTCTGCAGGGCCTTGTCGTGCATGGCAAAAAGACCACTCACAACGCTTAGTCCGGCACCGATGGCGGCTCCATAAGGACCTGCGGCTTCAAGACCGAGGGCATTGAGTCCTCCTGCCACACCGGCAGCTGCACCAAGGGCGTTGTTGCCGATACCCAATACCTGACCAAGGGCATTGTCTCCCATTCCGAGAGACTCAAACAAGTCAACTACAGGATTAAGTACATCGCCTAAAGCCTTGAATTTGTTCTGTATGGAAGTCATGGCTTTCGGGAATCCGCTATAAGCCGCCTCCTGCTCATTCTCCAGTTCGCTTTTGCTGTATTCCCGTCCCTCGATAAGGCCGGTCTTTTTTGCAAGACTACTGTTTATTCTTATCTTCCCGCCATTATCAAGAACAGACTTGTTTTGACTGATAAGAGTGCCTATGGCATTTCCTCTCGATGTAGAATTGAGTAAAGCGTCAATAGGATTCCTGTTTATACTCTCGTCACGAAGCTTCTGTAGGGCGTCACGGAGCTGCTTGACTACCTCGACAGACAGACCCGTGTCCTTTGAGAAAGTATCAATCTTGTCAATCATCGAGTTGATGGTATTCGTTGAAACGCGGTCGAGGTCATCGAATATTGTAACCCA
>JALFIX010000014.1 GCA_022775105.1 Prevotella sp.
TCCTGAGGAATCTGTCTATCTCAAGTTCGCGTATTGCCTGCAGGCATACCCATTCGGCACCGATCTCACGGGCATCGGTATGCTGGATGGTATTCACGTCAACGAGGCGTTCCGCCTTCTTGCGTGACTCTTCCATAGTGGCTTTCACTGCGTCTATGCTGCCGTTGTTGACCATTTCATGCCAGAACTCCTGCGTCTTTCGCTGCACGAACTCGTTGTAGCGCGACAGAGGATTACCGAACAGATCCTTTTCTCCCTGGTGCTGGTGGATGTACGTGAGGCACTTGCCGATGTCGCGGATGTCCTCCGGACGGTGCGGCTCATCGATGAAGCCCACGTTCAGCATGACACGACTGCGCACGCGGCCTGTCAGGTCACGGAAAGACTCCTTGATGCGGTAGTACCAGTCATCACGCTGGGTCCTCGGGTTGTATCTTGGCTGAGACATGAAGTGCATATCGGAGGCAAAGGTACAACTTTTCCGCGAGACTTCTGTGTACTACAATTCGATTTTTCAGGATGCTGTTGCTGACAAACAGACAGTTAGCCCTACGAATACCACTAAAAATTGTTGAAAATAGTTGTCGGGTATCAAACTTGGGTTAAAAAGGGGATAATCGAGTTCTTTGACATCGTTGAAATTAGTCTTGTCGAACAGGTCACGCAAGTGCGCCTTGTCTGTCAATGAGATGCTGAGGATTTGCAAGACCTCATAGGTTGAGCGTTCCAACCTCATGTCGTGATGGACAATAGCCACGAGACAGTATGTGATAATAGCCACACTGATTTGTATGCGTACAGCATTCTCTGTTGTACCCCAAAATCTCTTTATCCTAAGATGTTGCTTGAGCCATTTGAAGAACAGCTCCACCAACCATCTTTTCTTATAGAGATTAGCAACGTTCAACGCAGAAAGGTGTTTCGCATTCGTCAGGAAAGTAAACTCACGGTCATCTTCTTCGTCATAATATCGAATGAGTCTGAATGACTCTGGATACTTCTTTTCGGAGAGATATCCTGTCAGTTTTATTTCCGCATCAGATAGTACATTCTTTGGCATTCTTCGCTTCCATTTGACTATCTTATATTTCAGATTCGTCTTGGCTCTGACCACATAGAAAGAATCCTTAAGGTGTATCTTGTAGAGTTCTTTGAATGAGTCATAAGCTCTGTCGAATATGTAATAAGCGTTTGGTTCATAATGGATTGTCGACATTGCAGTAGAATCGTGTTTTGATGCTGCGGTTACAGTGTAGAAGGCAGGAACCTGAGCCACAATATCATAAAGTACATGAGCTTTGACTCCTCCTTTCTTCTTCCGGAACTTTGCCCAAGGAAACGTAGCCAGACACAATGGAATGGTCGTTGAGTCGAATGCGTATTTCTTTCCAGGAATATCTAGAATGTTGGTTGCCCGTTTTTCACAAGCTTCCTTCATCATGAAGAATGCGAAATCCTCAAAGATCCTGTAGTCACGAGTCTGATTAGCGTAAGCGAGAGTAGCCTTGGCAATGGGATTACGTCCCAAACCAAGATGGTATTGCTTGCCTCGATGTGCTTCAAAAGCAACAATCAGGTCGCGCAGGCTCTCACGATTACTCAGTTGGCCAAACATCATTGCAAGCAACTGGTTCCAACAAGTGAATTGCTTCACATAGCGGTTTCCATCATACTTACGAACGTAGTTGTTAAACTGTGTTCTGTTCAAAAAGGCGGTAAGTTGAGCAAAAACGTATTTGTCTTGGTTCATATGCAGTCTTCTATTTGACTGCAAAATTACAAATTCAAATCCGTTTCATTTCAAAAACACGCCTAATAGACTGTATTTCAATTATTTCAAAGAACGATTAGCCAACTTTTATTGGACAGTAGTGGTATAATATATAAAAAGGTATATGGCAGTAAAGAACAGTCAGCGATTCGCAGAGATAGAGCGTCTGATGGGCGACTATTTCGGGTGTCACCTTGCCCCCGTGATGGGCAGGGTGCAACGGGACTTGTCCAACAGACAGGCAGA
>JALFIX010000033.1 GCA_022775105.1 Prevotella sp.
TGATGAGGGTCAGGCTGGTGACAACGTAGGTCTTCTTCTCCGTGGTATCGACAAGAAGGAAATCAAGCGCGGTATGGTACTCTGCCACCCAGGACAGATCAAGCCATTCAAGAGATTCAAGGCTCAGATATATGTTCTGAAGAAGGAAGAGGGTGGTCGTCACACTCCATTCGGAAACAAGTATCGTCCTCAGTTCTATCTCCGCACTATGGACTGCACCGGTGAGATCACTCTGCCGGAGGGTGTTGAGATGGTAATGCCTGGCGACAACGTTACAATCACTGTAGATCTTATCTACGCTGTTGCCCTGAACGTTGGTCTCCGTTTCGCTATCCGCGAGGGTGGTCGTACGGTAGGTGCCGGTCAGATTACTGAGATTATCGAAGACTAATCATTAGTAATAGATAAACACATCAAGGTTCCCGTATGAAACATTATGGGAACCTCTTTTACGGGAATAGCTCAGTTGGTAGAGCATCGGTCTCCAAAACCGAGGGTCGTGGGTTCGAGTCCTCCTTCCCGTGCTAAATAGAAAGCGATATGTTTAAGAAATTCGTAAATTATTGCAAGGCATGTTTCGATGAACTTGCGCATAAGACTACATGGCCATCTCGTGCCGAGCTTACACACAGTGCAGTGGTTGTTTTATCTGCTTCCCTTGTCATTGCATTGGTTGTGTGGGCAATGGATTTGGTATTCAAGTTTGTCATGAGTTCGATTTATCCAAATTAAAAAAACTCTATTGAGATGTCAGAGAAAGGAATGAAATGGTACGTATTACGTGCTGTCAGTGGAAAGGAAGCAAAAGTCAAGGAATACATTGAAGCAGCTTTGAAAGTGAATGATAAGTTGCGTCCTTATGTAGGACAGATTCTTCTGCCCACTGAGAAGTATGCCATGCTTCGTAATGGCAAGCGCGTCATCAAGGAGAAGCTTTTCCTTCCGGGTTATGTCCTTATTGAGGCAAACCTGCATGGAGAGGTTGCTCATACGTTGCGTTTTATGCCTAATGTTCTGGGATTCTTAGGAGGTTTGGATAATCCAACTCCAGTAAGGCAAAGTGAAATCAATCGCATTATTGGTACTGCCGAGGAGACTATCATAGAGAATGTTGAAGTGAACGTTCCCTATTCGGTTAACGAGACAGTCAAGGTTACTGAGGGACCGTTCAGCGGTTTCGATGGTATCATCGAGGAGGTGAATGCCGAGAAGCGTAAGCTGAAGGTAATGGTCAAGATCTTCGGACGTAAAACACCGTTAGAGCTTGGTTTTACGCAAGTCGAAAAGGAAGGATAGGTATTTGTTACGATGCCTTGAGTTCCGCATAATTTGTCAGGGAGCTATCCTTTGACACAATTCAAATCATTTAATATTAAAAAAAGAAATGGCTAAAGAAGTTGCTGGATTAATCAAATTACAGATTAAAGGTGGCGCTGCGAATCCCTCACCACCCGTAGGCCCTGCATTGGGTTCCAAGGGTATCAACATCATGGGATTCTGCAAGGAGTTCAACGCCAGAACCCAGGATAAGGCAGGCAAGATTCTTCCTGTTGTTATCACTTATTACAACGACAAGTCATTCAGTTTTGTCATCAAGACTCCTCCCGCAGCTGTTCAGCTGAAGGAGGCTGCCAAGGTTAAGAGCGGTAGTGCCCAGCCCAACCGTCAGAAGGTAGCTTCTGTCACATGGGATCAGGTAAAGGCCATCGCCGAGGACAAGATGAGTGATTTGAACTGCTTTACCATTGAGTCAGCCATGAAGCTGATTGCAGGTACTGCAAGAAGTATGGGTATCAGTGTAAAAGGGGACTTCCCTGAACTATAATTTAAAACTTCAATTAAGAAATGAGTAAACTGACAAAAAATCAAAAGTTGGTAGCTGACAAGGTTGAAGCAGGGAAAGCATACTCTTTGAAGGAGGCTGCAGAGTTGGTCAAGGAAATCACCACGACCAAGTTTGACGCTTCGCTCGATATCGATGTACGCTTGGGCGTTGACCCACGTAAAGCCAACCAGATGGTTCGCGGTGTCGTATCACTGCCTAACGGAACTGGTAAGGTTACACGTGTTCTCTGCCTCTGTACAGCGGATGCTGAGGCTGCCGCTAAGGAAGCTGGTGCCGACTATGTAGGTCTCGATGAGTATATCGAGAAGATAAAGGGCGGTTGGACTGACGTTGACGTCATCATCACTATGCCCTCATGCATGGGTAAGATCGGTCCTCTCGGTCGCGTGCTTGGTCCCCGTGGACTTATGCCGAACCCGAAGAGTGGTACTGTAACTATGGATGTTGCCAAGGCAGTTAGGGAAGTTAAGCAGGGTAAGATTGACTTTAAGGTTGACAAGGCTGGTATTGTACACGCCTCAATCGGTAAGGTTTCATTCACACCGCAGCAGATTTACGAGAATGCGAAGGAGTTTATCCAGACCATCGTGAAGCTGAAGCCTTCAGCTGCTAAGGGTACATATATGAAGAGTATCTTTATCTCAAGCACTATGAGTAAGGGTATCAAAGTAGATCCTAAATCAGTTGAATAACTCGTTAAAAGTTTAGTAAAATGAAAAAGGAAGTAAAAGATACAATTATCGTAGAACTCGGAGAAATGCTCAAGGCTTATCCTCACTTCTATCTGGCAGACCTTTCCGGACTGAATGCTGAGAAGACAAGCGTCCTCCGTCGTAAGTGCTTCAAGAGCGAGATTAAGCTTCTCGTTGTCAAGAACACCTTGCTTCACAAGGCATTCGAGGCATCTGAGATTGACTTCTCACCTCTTTATGATTCTCTCAAGGGCAACACCGCCGTTATGTTCACCAATACGGCAAATGTTCCCGCAAAGCTTCTCAAGGAATATACCAAGGAAGGAGTTCCTTCACTGAAGGCTGCATACGCAGAGGAAAGCTTCTTCGTAGGTGCAGACAAACTTGACGAGCTTGCAGCTCTCAAGAGCAAGAACGAGCTTATCGCAGATGTTGTGGCATTGCTGCAGTCACCTGTCAAGAACGTTGTTTCTGCTCTCCAATCAGGCGCAAACACTATCCATGGTGTGCTGAAGACTTTAGGCGAGCGTCCTGAGTAATTTTGATTCATCCGAATTAAAAATTTTAAAGTCAAATAAGTATAAATAAAAAAACAATAAAAAATTAAATAAAAATGGCAGATATTAAAGCACTCGCTGAAGAGTTAGTAAATCTTACAGTAAAGGAAGTAAACGAGTTGGCAACAGTCCTGAAGGACGAGTATGGAATTGAGCCCGCCGCTGCAGCTGTTGCTGTTGCTGCAGGTCCTGCTGCTGGCGCTACCGCCGCAGCTGAGGAAAAGACTTCTTTCGACGTTGTTCTGAAGGAGGCCGGTTCAGCTAAGCTGCAGGTTGTAAAGGCTGTTAAGGAAGCTTGCGGTCTTGGTCTGAAGGAAGCTAAGGACCTCGTTGACGGTGCTCCTTCAACACTGAAGGAAGGCCTGTCTAAGGACGAGGCAGAGAACCTCAAGAAGACTATTGAGGCTGCTGGTGCCGTAGTTGAGCTTAAGTAATTAAAGCGTCATACGATTTTATTTGGTTAAGAACCTCTAAGTAGGAGGTTCTTAACCTTTTTGTGTCTAACGACACGCCCCTACAGTGCTATTTGGCACTTTACGAACAAGAGACAACAATTATTTTTTATGGCTTCAAAAGTAATAGACAACAGAGTAAACTTTGGCAGCATCAAGAATCCGATGCCGTTTCCGGATTTCCTCGATGTGCAATTAAAGTCATTCAAGGACTTCCTGCAGTTGGACACCCCGCCTGAAGAACGCAAGAATGACGGTTTGTTTAAGGTGTTCTCAGAGAACTTCCCAATAACCGACACACGTAACAATTTCGTTCTTGAGTTCTTGGATTACTACATCGACCCGCCCCGTTACACCATCGAAGAGTGTCTCGAGCGTGGTCTTACATACAGTGTACCCCTCAAGGCCAAGCTAAAGCTGTATTGCACCGACCCGGATCATGAAGACTTCGGTACTGTTATTCAGGATGTGTTCCTCGGTCCTATCCCTTATATGACCGACAATGGCACATTCGTCATCAACGGTGCCGAGCGTGTTGTCGTGTCTCAGTTGCACCGCTCACCCGGCGTGTTCTTCGGCCAGAGTGTGCATGCCAACGGTTCGTTGCTTTATTCTGCACGTATCATCCCGTTCAAGGGTTCATGGATTGAGTTTGCCACCGACATCAACAATGTGATGTATGCCTATATCGACCGTAAGAAGAAGTTGCCCGTGACAACTCTTCTGCGTGCCATCGGTTTTGAGTCGGACAAGGATATCCTCTCAATCTTCGAACTTGCCGAGGAGGTGAAAGTCACCAAGTCCAACCTGAAGAAGTGTATTGGCAAGCGTCTCGCAGCCCGAGTGCTGAAGAGCTGGAACGAGGATTTCGTGGATGAGGATACCGGCGAGGTTGTATCAATCGAGCGTAATGAGGTTATCATGGACCGCGAGGAGATTACTGAGGACAACATGATTCAGATCCTCGAGAGCAATGCATCCACCATCCTCATTCAGAAGGATGAGACCACGGCCCAGGATTATTCAATCATCTTCAATACGTTGCAGAAAGACCCGTCAAACTCAGAGAAGGAGGCAGTGGTTCACATCTATCGCCAGCTGAGAAATGCCGAGCCTGCCGACGATGCAAGTGCACGCGAAGTTATCCAGAACCTCTTCTTCTCCGACAAGCGTTATGACTTGGGAGACGTGGGTCGCTACAGAATAAACAAGAAGTTGGGACTCAACACCGACATGGACGTGAGAGTCCTGACCAAGGAAGATATAATCGAGATTATCAAGTATCTCATCCAGCTGATTAACTCAAAGGCTGCCGTCGATGATATCGACCACCTGTCAAACCGCCGTGTGCGCACTGTGGGTGAGCAGCTGAGCAACCAGTTCTCAATAGGTCTTGCCCGTATGAACCGCACCATCCGCGAGCGTATGAACGTGCGCGACAATGAAGTGTTCACCCCGACAGACCTTATTAATGCAAAGACAATATCAAGTGTCATCAACTCGTTCTTTGGCACTAACCCGCTGTCGCAGTTCATGGACCAGACCAATCCTCTGGCAGAGGTTACCCACAAGCGCCGTCTGTCAGCCCTCGGTCCTGGCGGTCTGTCGCGTGAGCGTGCCGGATTCGAGGTGCGTGACGTACACTATACCCACTATGGTCGTCTGTGTCCTATCGAGAGCCCTGAAGGTCCTAACATCGGACTTATCTCTTCTCTCTGCGTATATGCAAAGATTGACCACTTGGGATTCATTGAGACACCTTATAGAAAGGTGGAGAACGGTATTGCCAACCTCAACAATGACGAGGTGGTGTATCTGACAGCCGAGGAGGAGGAAGACCACATCATCGGTCAGGGTAATGCCCCGCTGAATGACGACGGTACATTCATCCGCGATGTCGTTAAGTGCCGTCAGGACGCCGACTTCCCCGTTGTGCCTCCACAGCAGGTGGATCTCATCGACGTGTCGCCCCAGCAGATTGCTTCTATTGCGGCATCCCTGATTCCGTTCCTCGAGCATGACGACGCCCACCGTGCGCTCATGGGTTCAAACATGATGCGCCAGGCCGTTCCATTGCTCCACAACGAGGCACCTATCGTAGGTACCGGTATCGAGAAGCAGGTGTGCGAGGATTCTCGCACTATGATTACCGCCGAGGGCGAGGGAGTCATCGAGTATGTTGACTCAACTACTATACGTATTTTATATGACCGCACCGACGACGAGGAGTTCGTAAGCTTCGAGCCGGCATTGAAGGAATACCGCATACCGAAATTCCGCCGCACCAACCAGAACATGACCATCGACCTCCGTCCTATCTGTAACAAGGGACAGAGAGTGAAGGCTGGAGACATCCTCACCGAGGGTTATGCCACTGAGGACGGCGAGTTGGCATTGGGACGCAACCTTCTCGTTGCCTACATGCCGTGGAAGGGTTACAACTATGAGGATGCCATCGTGCTCAACGAGCGCGTGGTGCGTGAGGACATACTGACATCTGTACATGTGGATGAATATTCACTTGACGTGCGCGAGACAAAGCGCGGTGTCGAGGAGTTCACTGCCGATATCCCCAATGTGAGTGAGGAGGCAACCAAGGACCTCGACGAGAACGGTATCATCCGTGTGGGAGCCCGTGTAGAACCGGGAGACATCCTTATCGGTAAGATTTCGCCAAAGGGCGAGAGCGACCCCTCACCCGAGGAGAAGCTTCTCCGCGCCATCTTCGGCGACAAGGCCGGCGACGTGAAGGACTCCTCACTCAAGGCCAATCCATCGCTTACCGGTGTCATCATCGACAAGAAACTCTTCAAGCGTGCCATCAAGACCCGTCAGAGCAAGATGCAGGACAAGATCACGCTTGCCAAGATAGACGAGGAATATCAGGCAAAGGTGGAGGATTTGAAGGAAATCCTCATAGACAAGCTGTTAGAACTCACCGAGGGTGAGGTGTCGCAGGGAGTCAAGGACTACACCGGAGCCGAGGTAATCACCAAGGGCAGCAATTTCACCGCCACCAACCTGAGCAACCTGGAGTATGGCGACGTGCATATCAGCACATGGACATCCGACGATCATAAGAACGAGTTGATATCCAAGCTGATTATCAACTATATGAAGAAGTACAAGCTGCTGGATGCCGAGATGAAGCGCAAGAAGTTTGCCATCACCATCGGTGACGAGCTGCCCTCGGGCATTCTGCAGATGGCAAAGGTATATGTTGCCAAGAAGCGTAAGATCAGCGTGGGCGACAAACTCGCTGGACGCCACGGTAACAAGGGTATCGTCTCCAAGATAGTACGCCAGGAGGATATGCCTTTCCTCGCCGACGGACGTCCCGTCGATTTGGTACTTAACCCTCTGGGTGTGCCTTCGCGTATGAACCTCGGACAGATTTTCGAGGCAATCCTCGGTGCTGCCGGACGCAAGCTCGGCGTGAAGTTCGCAACCCCGATCTTCGACGGTGCCAAGCTTGAAGACCTCGCCGAGTGGACCGACAAGGCAGGCCTGCCGCATCTCTGCTCAACCTATCTGTATGACGGTGAGACCGGAGAGCGTTTCGACCAGCCAGCCACAGTGGGAGTCACCTACTTCCTCAAGCTCGGTCACATGGTTGAGGACAAGATGCACGCCCGTTCAATCGGTCCGTACTCACTCATCACCCAGCAGCCCCTTGGAGGTAAGGCGCAGTTTGGTGGACAGCGTTTCGGAGAGATGGAGGTTTGGGCTCTTGAGGCATTCGGTGCAAGCCATGTCCTTCAGGAGATTCTTACCATCAAGTCCGACGATGTCGTGGGCCGCAGCAAGGCCTACGAGGCAATCGTCAAGGGCGAGCCAATGCCTACACCGGGAATCCCCGAGTCTCTCAACGTGCTCCTGCACGAGCTTAAGGGACTTGGACTAAGTATCAAGTTGGATTAAATATAAAAGAATATGGCTTTTAAGAAAGATACAAAAGTAAAGAATAATTTCACCAAGATTACCATTAGTCTGGCATCGCCGGAGGAAATCCTGGAGAATTCGTTCGGTGAGGTAACCAAGCCGGAGACCATCAACTACCGTACCTACAAGCCGGAGCGCGACGGATTGTTCTGCGAGCGCATCTTCGGTCCCCAGAAGGACTATGAGTGCGCCTGCGGAAAGTACAAGCGCATCCGCTACAAGGGTATCGTCTGCGACCGATGCGGTGTGGAAGTAACCGAGAAGAAAGTGCGCCGCGAGCGTTCGGGACATATCGAACTTGTGGTGCCCGTGGCACATATATGGTATTTCCGCTCATTGCCCAACAAGATTGGTTATCTGCTCGGAATGCCCACAAAGAAACTGGACGCCATTATCTATTATGAGCGTTATGTAGTGATCCAGCCCGGTGTGCTTGCCGGCAAGAAGGACTCGGAAGGCAACGACCTGCTTGGCTCCAATGTGTATGACCTGTTGTCGGAGGATGAGTACAATGAACTCATTGAGACACATGTGGGATATGAAAATGAGTATCTTGACGACACCGACCCCAACAAGTTCATCGCCAAGATGGGTGCCGAGGCCATTTATGACCTCCTTATCAAGCTCGACCTCGACTCATTGTCATACGAACTGCGTGACCGCGCCAACAGCGACTCATCGCAGCAGCGCAAGAACGAGGCCCTGAAGCGCCTGCAGGTTGTGGAGGCATTCCGTTCGAGCCGTGAGGTTAACCGTCCCGAGTGGATGATCATGAAGATACTGCCCGTGACACCTCCGGAGCTTCGTCCGCTCGTGCCACTGGATGGTGGACGTTTCGCCACATCCGACCTCAACGATCTCTATCGTCGCGTCATCATACGTAACAACCGTCTGAAGAGACTCGTCGAAATCAAGGCTCCCGAGGTTATTCTCCGTAATGAGAAGCGTATGCTCCAGGAGGCAGTGGATAGCCTGTTCGACAACTCGCGCAAGAGCAGCGCAGTGAAGAGCGAGAGCAACCGCCCGCTGAAGTCACTCAGCGACTCGCTGAAGGGTAAGTCGGGACGTTTCCGTCAGAACCTGCTCGGTAAGCGTGTTGACTATTCAGCACGTTCGGTTATCGTTGTTGGTCCTGAGCTGAAGATGGGCGAGTGCGGTCTGCCCAAGCTGATGGCGGCAGAGCTTTACAAGCCGTTCATCATCCGCAAGCTCATCGAGCGTGGTATCGTGAAGACCGTGAAGAGCGCGAAGAAGATTGTCGATCGCCGTGAGCCGGTCATCTGGGATATCCTTGAGAATGTGATGAAGGGTCATCCCGTGATGCTCAACCGTGCGCCGACACTTCACCGTCTCGGTATCCAGGCGTTCCAGCCCAAGCTCATCGAGGGTAAGGCCATCCAGCTCCACCCGTTGGCATGTACTGCGTTCAACGCCGACTTCGACGGTGACCAGATGGCTGTCCATCTCCCGTTGAGCAACGAGGCAGTGCTCGAGGCACAGATACTGATGCTCCAGAGCCACAACATCCTCAACCCCGCCAATGGCGCTCCTATCACCGTTCCTTCACAGGACATGGTGCTTGGACTCTACTATATCACAAAGATCCGCCCGGGTGCAAAGGGCGAGGGACTCACATTCTACGGTCCCGAGGAAGCCATCATCGCACATAACGAGCATCGCTGCGACCTCCACGCACAGGTGAAGGTGATGGTTGATGACATCGACGAGGACGGCAATCCCTGGAAGCACCTCGTGGAGACATCCGTGGGACGTGTCATCGTCAACGGCATCGTTCCCCCGCAGGTGGGATATGTAAATAAGGTAATATCCAAGAAGAGTCTCCGCGACATCATTGCCGACGTGATCAAGAACGTAGGTTTCGCAGAGGCTTGCGAGTTCCTCGACGGTATCAAGAACCTCGGTTACCGCATGGCTTACCTTGCCGGACTTTCGTTCAACCTCGACGACATCATTATCCCCGAGGAGAAGAAAGCCCTCGTGGAGAAAGGTAACGAGGAAGTGCGCCAGATTACCGAGAACTACAACATGGGATTCATCACCGACACCGAGCGTTACAACCAGGTAATCGATACCTGGACACACGTCAACAACGACCTTGGCAACGTGCTGATGAAGGAGATGACCGAGGCCGACCAGGGATTCAACGCCGTGTTTATGATGCTCGACTCCGGAGCCCGTGGTTCTAAGGACCAGATCCGTCAGCTTTCGGGTATGCGTGGACTTATGGCGAAGCCCCAGAAGGCAGGAGCCGAGGGAGCGCAGATTATCGAGAACCCGATTCTGTCCAACTTCAAGGAGGGAATGTCGGTGCTTGAGTACTTTATCTCTACCCACGGTGCCCGTAAGGGTCTTGCCGACACCGCCATGAAGACAGCCGACGCAGGTTACCTCACACGTCGTCTCGTGGATGTTTCCCACGACGTGATCATCAACGAGGAAGACTGCGGCACTCTCCGCGGACTCGTATGCACCGCCCTGAAGAACGGCGACGAGGTGATTTCAACCCTCTCGGAGCGTATCTTGGGACGTGTGTCAGTACACGATATCATCCATCCCACCACAGGCCATCTGATAGTGGCTGCCGGTGAGGAGATAACCGAAAAGGTGGCACAGGAAATAGAGGAGTCTCCTATTGAGAGCGTCGAGATCCGTTCGGTGCTCACCTGCGAGAGCAAGCACGGAGTCTGCATGAAGTGCTACGGCCGCAACCTTGCCACCCGCAAGATGGTTCAGAAGGGCGAGGCTGTAGGTGTGATTGCAGCTCAGGCCATCGGTGAGCCGGGAACCCAGCTTACGCTCCGTACGTTCCACGCCGGTGGTGTGGCTGCCAACGCAGCCGCCAATGCCGCCATCTTCGCCAAGAACCCGAGCAAGCTTGAGTTTGAGGAGTTGCGCACTGTTCCGTTCGACGAGGACGGCAAGAAGTGCGAGATGGTAGTCAGCCGTCTGGGTGAAGTGCGTTTCGTTGACCCGAACACGGGTATCATCCTTTCTACCATGAACGTGCCCTATGGTTCTTCACTCTATCACAAGAATGGCGATGTAGTGGATAAGGGCGAGAAGATTGCCCAGTGGGACCCGTTCAACGCCGTCATCGTAACCGAGTATGCCGGTACGCTGAAGTTCAACGACGTTAAGGAAGGTGTTACATATCGTGCCGAAACCGACGATACTACCGGATTGACCGAGAAGATCATCACCGAGTCAAAGGACCGCAACCTTGTTCCTACCTGTGATGTTCTCGATGCCAACGGCGACAAGATTGGTACATACAACTTCCCCGTGGGAGGTCACATCGTAGTAGAGGACGGACAGACCGTCAAGACCGGTGAGACTCTCGTCAAGATTCCACGTGCAGCAGTCAAGGGTGGTGACATCACCGGAGGTCTTCCCCGTGTCACCGAGCTCTTCGAGGCTCGCAACCCGTCCAACCCTGCTGTCGTGTCGGAAATCGACGGTGAGGTTTCAATGGGTAAGGTTAAGCGTGGTAACCGCGAGATTATCGTTACCTCCAAGACTGGCGAGCAGCGCAAGTATCTCGTGTCGCTGTCAAAGCAGATCCTCGTTCAGGAGCACGATGCCGTGCGCGCCGGAACGCCTCTGTCCGACGGTGTCATCACTCCCAACGACATCCTTGCCATCAAGGGTCCTACTGCCGTTCAGGAGTATATCGTGAATGAGGTTCAGGACGTTTATCGTCTGCAGGGTGTGAAGATTAACGACAAGCACTTCGAGATTATCGTGCGTCAGATGATGCGCAAGGTTCAGATCAATGATCCGGGCGACACATCGTTCCTGGAGCAGGAGGTTGTTGACAAACTCGACTTCGCCGATGAGAACGACCGTATCTGGGGCAAGAAGGTAGTCATCGATGCCGGTGACAGCCAGAACCTTCAGAAGGGACAGATTGTCACGGTTCGCCGTCTGCGCGACGAGAACTCACAGCTCAAGCGTAAGGACTTGCGTCTTGTGAAGGTGCGTGATGCCGTTCCTGCAACATCCACCCAGATTCTTCAGGGTATCACCCGTGCTGCCCTTCAGACCAAGAGCTTCATGTCGGCAGCTTCATTCCAGGAGACCACCAAGGTGCTCAACGAGTCTGCTATCCGTGGCAAGGTTGACAAGCTTGAGGGTATGAAGGAGAACGTTATCTGCGGTCACTTGATTCCCGCCGGAACCGGTCTGCGTGAGTTCGAGAAGCTCATTGTTGGCAGCAAGGAAGAGTACAACCGCATCCAGGCCAACCGCAAGAATGTGATTGAGTATTCCGAGGAGGGCAAGTCTGAATAAGGCTTTGCCTATCCCCTTTGAATATAATAACAATAAATCCGCCGGGGTTCTTTTTTGGAACTCGGCGGATTTTATTTTTTTTAAAGGCACGGATAGACACGGCTTAGTTTCATTCTTCACTCTTCATTTAAATATGTTTCTCCAGTTCCTTCAGTTCCTCCTCTGTGGTTGACCAGCTGGTGACGAATCTGGCTATTACGTCGCCGGTGTCGGTCTGTCCGAAGTAGGTGAACTGGATGTTCTTGGCGAGGGCGTCGGCCTGCTCCCTTGTCATCACCACAAACTGTTGGTTGGAGGGTGAGTTGAGATAGAAGCGGTAGCCCTTGGCACGGAACATCTCCTTCACCCTCATCGCCATATCTATGGCATGACGTGAGATGTCGAAGTAGAGATTGTCGGTGAAGAGAGCCTCGAACTGCGCGCCTATAAGCCTGCCCTTGGCAATCACCGCGCCGTGCTGCTTCTGTATGCTGAAGAAATGACGGTGGGCATTGTTGTGGGTGAACACCACAGCCTCGCCGCAGAGCGCGCCAATCTTTGTGCCACCGATATAGAACACGTCGCAGTGGCGGGCTAGGAAAGGCAGGGTTATGTCGTTGCCCTCCGACATCAGACCGTAGCCCATGCGCGCACCGTCAACATATAGCATGATGTCGTATTCCTTGCACACTTCGTATATCTCTGCAATCTCCGAAGCCTTGTAGAGAGTGCCAAGCTCAGTGGGAAAGGTGATATACACGCAACCGGGATACACGCAGTGGGCATTGCTGCCGTCGTGCATGAAGTCGTCGAGATACTTCCTTAGGTCCCGGGCGTGCATCTTGCCCTCATGGCTCGGAATGACGATAATCTTGTGCTCGGTGAATTCTATGGCTCCCGCCTCGTGCACGTTGATGTGACCCGTATCGACGGCAATCACACCCTCATACTGGTAGAGCATGGAGTCAATCACTGTGGCATTGGTCTGCGTGCCGCCGGTGAGGAAGAAGACATTAGCCTCGTCGTCCTCGCACACCTTCTTGATCAGTTCCTTTGCCCTCATGCAACACTCGTCAGCCCCGTAAGGCTGAGTGCGCAGGTCGTTGGTCTCAACCAATTTCTGGAGCACTTTTGGATGTGCCCCGTTGCTGTAGTCGTTGTCAAATGAAATCATGTCAATTGTCGTTTTTTGCCCACAAAGATACTCCAATTATATAAAATAACGAAGGAAAATGCGAAAAAAGACAGAAAAAACCTACAGATATTTGGTAAAAAGAGAAAATGTTTGTACTTTTGCGGTAAAAATATTAATGACAATGGAACAGACACTTTTGATTTACAATACGCTCCACAGGAAAAAGGAGCGTTTCGAGCCTATACATTCGCCCAATGTAGGTATGTATGTGTGCGGTCCCACCGTGTATGGCGATCCGCACTTAGGACATGCCCGTCCTGCCATCACGTTTGACATCCTCTTCCGTTATCTCAAGCATTTGGGATATAAGGTGCGCTATGTGCGCAACATCACCGACGTGGGACATCTTGAGCATGATGCCGACGAAGGCGACGACAAGATTGAGAAGAAGGCACGCCTGGAACAGCTTGAGCCGATGGAGATAGCGCAGTATTACACCAACCGCTATCATCATGCCATGGAGGCACTCAACGTTCTTCCGCCGAGCATCGAGCCGCATGCCACGGGACACATCATCGAGCAGGAAGAGTTAGTGAAGGAGATAATCGCCAACGGATATGCCTATGAGAGCAACGGTTCGGTGTATTTCGACATAGAGAAGTATAACAAGGACCACAAGTACGGCATACTCTCGGGACGCAACCTCGACGATGTCATCAACAATAGCCGCGAGCTTGACGGAGTGGGGGAGAAGCGCAACCAGGTGGACTTCGCCCTGTGGAAGAAGGCTTCGGCAGAGCATATCATGCGCTGGCCAAGTCCATGGAGCGACGGATTCCCCGGATGGCACTGCGAGTGTACGGCAATGGGCCGCAAGTATCTCGGCAACCACTTCGACATCCACGGAGGCGGCATGGACCTCGTGTTTCCGCATCATGAGTGCGAGATAGCACAGGCTGTGGCAAGCCAGGGCGACGAGATGGTGAAATACTGGATGCACAACAACATGATAACCATCAACGGACAGAAGATGGGCAAGTCGCTCGGCAACTTCATCACCCTCGAACAGTTCTTCACCGGCAACCACGAGTCGCTCCAGCAGGCGTTCTCGCCGATGACCATCCGTTTCTTCATCCTCTCGGCACACTATCGCGGCACGGTGGATTTCTCCAACGACGCACTGATAGCCAGCGAGAAGGGACTCACCCGATTGATGAACGGACTCGCCGACATCGAGCGTGTGCAGCCCGCCGACAAGAGCGACGATGCCACAGCGAAGTTTGTATCGGAGCTTCGCCAGAAGTGCTATGACGCCATGAACGATGACCTGCAGACACAGATAGTCATCAGTCATCTCTTCGAGGCATGCCATCTTGTGAACGTGCTTGTTGACCACAAGGCAAAGATATCATCCGCCGACCTCGACGAGCTTCGTCAGGTTATGCAGCTCTTCAGCTTCGACATCCTCGGTCTGCGTGCCGACAAGTCGGGTACCAACGACGATCGCGAGGCAGCCTACGGCAAGGTAGTGGATATGGTGCTGCAGTTGCGTGCCAAGGCGAGGTCAAACAAGGACTGGGCCACCTGCGATGAGATTCGCGATGCCCTGAAAGAAGCCGGCTTCGAGGTGAAGGACACCAAGGACGGCTGTGTTTGGAAACTTAATAAGTAGTTTAGGGAGTTAAAGGAGTTAAATAGGGAGTTAAAGGAGTTAAAGACAATAGTCTTCTCGCTTCAGTTAACGTAGTAATGAGGCTAAAACATTCGTCTTTAACTCCCTTAACTCCCTTAACTCCCTTAACTCCCTTAACTCCCCCAAGAATTAGAGTATATATTACTTCGGCTCTTCCGCCGTCAGATGCTCTACTGCTCCCGACTCGGGATTAAGCGTGAGACGCGTTGTGAAGTGCTTGTTGAAGAGATCACCGCTGAGCAGTTCCACCCTTCCGAACTGTCCGGCGGTGGTTTCGTATTCAGCCACCTTCTTGTTGCCATTGGCAAGTGTCACAAGCATCTTGCTCGGAACATTTACGTACAGGCAGTTGCCCTTTTCCCGGGCGTTCTGCTCAGCTTTCTCCTTAGCCTTTAGGGCCTTCGGGTCGATATTGTCTTCCTTAGGCAGGGTTTTCAGGTCTTTTATATATATATAATAAGGTGAACCCGCCATATCGTCGCTGTCGAGCAGTCCGAGTTTCGCCGACATGCGGAAGAGCACCATTTTGTCGATTTCCTTTTCTGGAGTCAGTGTGAGCACAGTTTCCGTGGTGTCCTTGCTGATATTACCGGTGAACATGCTTGACAACACCTTGTCCTGTTGTTCCAGCTGTGCTAACATCAGTTTCAGCTGTTCGCCGTCTTTCGGCATAAAGTCGGCCTCGCCCTTGATGAGGGCGTTGCGGCTTTCGCGTATGTCGTATATCTCGCCAGCAACCAATTCTGCCATCTTCATCACGCTGCCAGCTGCGAGAATTTCCTGATTCAGGAAACTTCGCGGGTCTATCGGAGCAGGCTTGGCAGCTGCAACGAAAGGCTTTGGCAATGCTTTTTCCTTGGGGGCATCGGTATTCACGGCGAGCAGTCTGCCGTCCTCGGCTAACCGGAGGTTGCACACCGCGGTCTTGGGATTCACCTTCACTGTGAAAGCCTTGTTCTTGTCAGCCTCGCCGTATGAGGTGATGTCGGTGCTGATTATTTTATATGTAGAGTGGCTTGTCTCGTCCACCTTGCCCAGTCTGAGGTATTTGTCGGCATACTTGCAGAATTCCCCAGGCGTATAAGTGGTTTTTTCCACCTTCACCCTCACTTGTATGGTGCTCTTGGGCAGATAATACACCGCTCCCTCGGCTGTCATCCCGGGGTGATATTCACTTACTTGAGTTTGCGCAAAAGCTGCGCCGCTTGCCATAATCAGCAAAGCCAATATTGATTTTCTCATATATATCTTTATTATAAACAAAATATTCGTCTTTAACTCCTTTAACTCCCTTAACTTCTTTAACTCCCGTTATTAATCTTCCAGTCTCTTGAATGCCTTCGGCAGATATGCGATGATGTCGCTTGCAATGAGGCTCTCCTGTCCAAGTTCCTCGGCGGCGAGGTCACCCGCCAGTCCGTGCAGATACATGCCTAATGCGCAAGCCTCGGTCTGGTTGTATCCGCGCGCCAATAGTGCCGTGAGTATTCCCGTGAGCACGTCGCCGCTTCCGGCTGTAGCCATTCCTGCGTTTCCCGTTGGGCAGAAGAGAATGTGTCCGTTGGGCAGGCACAGTGCAGAGTAATGACCTTTCACTATAACATATCCGTGTAGTCTTTCTGCCAAGTCCAAAGCCTTCGACAGTCTCTCGAAGGTGTCGCTGCATCCTCCCTGCAGCCGGTCGAACTCCTTGGGATGTGGAGTGAGAATTATGCCCTTGGGCAGTTGCTGCAGCCATGCCCTGCGGTTGGCGAGAATGTTGATGGCATCGGCATCCACTACAAGCGGGCATTGCGTGCGTCTCAGCTGTGCTATGAGTGCTATTGCCGTGGCATCAGCCTGTCCCAGTCCTGGTCCTATGCCCAATGCCTGATAGTCAGAAGTGTCAACGGCTTCTCCGAAAAATGTTTCCTCGCCCACCATGATGACAGCCTCGGGCACCGCCACCTGCATCATCATCACGTTTTGGCGCGGAGTATATACAGTCACCTTTCCCGCACCGCTTCTCAGGCAAGCCTTTGTGGCGAGCATTGCCGCTCCCGCCATACCATAGCTTCCCGCTATGATGAGCGCGTGTCCCATTGTGCCCTTGTGGGCAAAGGCGTGACGCGGTTTCAGCAGTCGTCTGATGTCGCTTTCCTCCATTATTGTGTAGTGGGCATCCGTTTTTGCAATGCCCTCGCTGCTTATCCTGATGTCCAGGGTGCGCACCTCGCCGATGAACTCCTGGTTCTCGGGGAAGAGGAACGATAGTTTGGGTTGCTGCAGCGTGAGGGTCAGGTCGGCCTTGATGATATTTGCCCTTACGTTGTATGCGTTGTCCTCTGTCATGAGTCCTGATGGCACGTCGATGCTCACCACCTGTGCTGGCGATGCGTTGATGTATTTCACTAATGATGCGAATCCCCCGGCGAGCGGTTTGTTGAGTCCCGAGCCGAAGAGTCCGTCAACCACGAGTAAGTTCTTTTCAAGTGAGGGAGGGTCAAACTCCTGTGTCACCATTGTCATCGAGTGCAGCTTCTTGCACTCCTTGAGGCGCTGTCTGTTCAAGTCGCAGTCATTAGACAGGTGACCGGTGATGTTAAACAGCCACACGTCCACCTGATAGTCCTGTTCCGCCAGCATCCTTGCCACCGCCAATGCGTCGCCGCCGTTGTTGCCTGGTCCGGCGAACACCACAACGGGCGTTGAGTTGTCCCACTTGGTGGCAATGGCATGGGTAAGTGCCCTTGCCGCACGTTCCATGAGGTCGATAGATTTTATCGGCTCATTTTCTATCGTAAACTTGTCCAGATCGTGTATCTGGGCGCTCGTAAATATCTTCATACGTGCAAAAATACAAAATTTATATTAATAGATGATGCTTTTCTGCAATTTTTTTAGTAATTTTGCGACAAAATTTGTAAAATGGCAGTATAATGGCAACAAAAGAGGTAAAAATCAAGGATAAGACGTTCGTTACGTCCATTCCTGAAGAGACAATTCTCAAGCGTGTGAAAGAGCTTGCTGAGGAGATCAGCAGCGACTATTCTGACAAGAATCCGCTCTTCCTTGCGGTGCTCAACGGTTCGTTTGTCTTCGCCGCCGACCTGGTGCGCGGGATGACCGTGCCGTGTGAGATTTCGTTCGTGAAGCTCGCAAGCTATCAGGGCACAATGTCCACCGGGCATGTCAAGGAAGTGATTGGCATCAACGAGGACCTGTGCGGACGTCACATCATAATTCTCGAGGACATCATAGAGACGGGCACCACGATGAAGCGCATGATGGAGTCGCTCGGCACACGTCATCCCGCATCTGTGGAACTGTGTACCCTGCTCTTCAAGCCCGACCGTCTGAAGGAAGACCTCGACATCAAATATGTGGCGTTCGAGATTCCCAATGATTTCATCATCGGCTACGGTCTCGACTACGACCAGCAGGCACGCGGGCTGAGGGATATTTTGTCTTTAAAGAATTAAAATATTAAAGAATTAAAGTTTCGCATGTATAATTAAAACACAAAGACACAAAGGGACAAAGGATTTATCACGGAAAGAAAGGTGACGAGCGACATAAATGTCGCCACAAAGTTCTGGTGATAGTGAAAACTTTGTGGACTTTGTAAGCAGCTTTGCTGCTCTCTGTATCTTCATTCTGCGGAAAAAGAGAACCTTGTATCTTTGTGTCTTTGTGTTCAAAATAAATAATAACAACTCTGTTACTCCGTGACTCTGTGTTTTATATATTAAGAATTAAGAATTAAAGAATTAAAATATTTAAAAGAGAGATGAAGAATATTGTAATTTTTGGTGCCCCGGGCTCAGGCAAGGGCACACAGAGCGACTTATTGATTAAGAAGTATGGTTTCGAGCATATCTCTACAGGAGACGTGCTGCGCAGCGAAATCAAGAACGGAACAGAACTTGGCAAGACCGCCAAGGCCTACATCGACAAGGGACAACTCATCCCCGACGAGCTGATGATCGACATCCTCGCCAACGTATATGACAGTTTCGGCAAGGAGCACAAGGGCGTAATCTTCGACGGCTTCCCCCGCACCATTCCCCAGGCAGAGGCTCTGAAGAAGATGCTGGCAGAGCGCGGACACAGCATTGCCGCCATGATTGAGCTTTACGCTCCCGAGGACATCCTCATGGCACGCCTTCTCAACCGTGGCAAGGAGCAGGGACGCAGCGACGACAATGAGGAAACCATCAACAAGCGTCTCGCCGTGTATAATACCCAGACAGCTCCCCTCATCGACTGGTACAAGGCCGAGGGACTCCACCACTATGTCAAGAGCTACGGCATACTCGAGGAAATCTTCGCCGACGTTTGCAAGGTTATTGATTCATTGTAATTGACTCAACTTTATGAAACAATGTATTTTAGGGAGTTAATGTAGTTAAAGGGGGTTAAAAGGAGTTAAAGACAAATGGTATAGCCTTGAAAACTCCATAAGGAACGAAAGAACTATTGTCCTTTAACTCCCTTAACTCCCTTAACTCCTTTAACTCCTTTAACTCCTTTAACTCCATTTTATGCATTTCAAACTGATTATATTTGATTTCGACGGGACACTTGGTGACACACGTCGCAATATCGTAGTCACAATGCAGCAGACACTTGAGGCACAGGGACTCCCCCGTAAAGACGGGGATTCCTGTGCCTCTACTATAGGTCTGCCGTTGGCTGGTTGTTTCCGCAGTCTCCTGCCCGATGCCTCGGATGAAGTCATCGGCAGATGTGTTGAGTTTTATCATCGACAATTCGAGATAAACAAGGACTTGATGCCGCCGCAGATGTTCCCTCATGTGGCAGAGACCTTGGAGCGCATGACTAAAAAAGGCATCCGCATGAGTGTGGCGACATCACGCGGAGTGGAATCACTGCGCGACCTGCTCACCTCGATGGGTATCATCAAGTATTTCGACCTCCTGCTTGGAGCCGACAGCGTGAGCAGGCACAAGCCCGACCCCGAACCAGTCCTCATGACACTCGAAAAGCTTAACATCAATGCCACCGATACCTTAGTTGTCGGCGACATGCCCGTGGATATCCTTATGGGCAAGGGAGCAGGCTGCACCACCTGTGGTGTAACCTATGGCAATGCCACCCGCGAGGAACTTGTTGAGTCAGGTGCCGACTTCATCATAGATGATTTCTCTTCGCTGTTATTGCCACTTTTTTAAGGATATAATATTATTGCTATTAAGTCGCTTGTTGTCTTTGTGTTTTAATATATATAGGATTAGATGAATAGTTACTATTAATAAATCTTCTGTTAAATAGTCGTAAATGTAGAGGAACGTCCCTTGGAAATTTTGGATGTTAGGCAAAAGAATCGTATCTTTGCAAGCAATTGCAGGCTTATCTCTCCTGTGATTACTCGAAAGATTATGGGCAGATATATAAATAAAGGTAATAATACGTTTCGTGATATTGTTAATAGTGAATATGTTGACAAGTCATCACTGATACCATTAATCAATGCCACTCTCAACACCGAGAACCGCTACAGTTGTGTCACCCGTTGCCGCCGCTTCGGCAAGTCGATGGCGGCAAAGATGCTGTGCGCATACTACGACAAGTCGTGCGACTCGCGCGAACTGTTCCGTGGATTGGTAGCCGAGAAGGATGGTTCGTTTGAGAAGTATCTGAACAAGTACTATGTCATCAGCGTTGACATGACCGACTTCACCACTAAATTCAGGGGTGAGAGGGATATTGTGAGTATCATTCAGCATGAAATTATGGATGAAGTGTTGGATGTCTTTCCCGAAACAAAGGTAAAGGAGAGGGACGACCTCATGGATGTCCTTTATAGCATAAGTGAGAGCACTGGCGACCGCTTTGTGATGATTATCGACGAGTGGGATGCCATCCTGCGCGAGATGGGAACGGATGAAAACATCACTACAGCATACGTTGACTTGCTTCGCCGTCTCTTCAAGGGTTCTGGCTCTAATGACGTATTTGCCGGAGCATACCTCACTGGTATTCTGCCCATCAAAAGGTACAATACCGAGTCGGCATTGAATAATTTCAATGAATACTCGATGATAGACCCCGCCTATCTTGCCCCGTGTTTTGGGTTCACTAAGGATGAGGTGCAGGCATTGGCGAGTCAGCACAACGCATCTATGGAAGAACTCAAGATGTGGTATGACGGATATACGATTGGCAGGGAGAAATCCATTTACAATCCTTATTCAGTCATAAAAGCCTTGCAACGTGGAGTGTGCAAAAGCTATTGGACAACTACTGGTGCATACGACTCTGTCATTACTTATATACAGATGAACTTCGACGGACTGAAGGACGACATCATCCGTATGTTGTCAGGAGAGCATGTGTATGTTAATACAACAAAATTCCAAAACGACATGAGAATTGTGAGGAGCAAGAATGATGTCCTCACTGTCCTTATTCATCTCGGTTATTTGTCATACGATGGTGATACTAAAAAATGTTATGTCCCGAACAAGGAGGTTGCAGATGAATTTCTGAATGCAGTTGAAGACACTTCTTGGACACGTCTTGTTGATACGATTACAGCGTCCCAAAAACTTCTCGCCGCCACTATATCCGGCAACGAGCAAGCCGTGGCACGTGCCATCGACCTTGCCCATGACGAGCACACGAGCATCCTTGCCTATAACGATGAGAACTCGCTTGCCTGTGTTCTGTCCGTAGCCTATATATGGGCGAAGAACGAGTATGTCATTCATCGCGAGTATGCCACTGGCAAGGGCTATGCCGACCTCGTGATGATTCCGCGCCGCAACGTCTCCAAGCCCGCCCTCGTCATCGAACTGAAATTCAATCACTCCGCCGACACCGCCATAGACCAGATTAAGCGCAAGGAATATCCCGCAAAATTAGCTGAATACACTGGCGAGATATTGCTCGTGGGGATAAACTACGACAAGGAGACGAAACAGCATACTTGCAAGATAGAAAAAGTGAAGTAAAAAACACCGCCGGGTTTCTTTAGAAACTCGGCGGATACTGTGTTTCTACGCCACTGGCAGAGTAATATCTAAGCCACGGCGCAACTGATTCCCAATGCGGTACCTACGGCTGCGAGGATTGCCGATGCTAAGTTCCACAAAAATTTGATTAACCTCGACTTGTTTTCTTGAGTCATATTTTTTAAATAAAGAATGAAGAATGAACACAGAGGTATAGAGTTTTTTATTATTGAACACAAAGACACTATGAAACAAAGTTCTTTTTTGGCTGACGAAAGATACAGAGAGCAGCAAAGCTGCTTACAAAGGCCACAAAGTTTTTTCCCATCCGCAAGGCTTTGTGGCGACTGACTAAGTCGCTTGTTACCTTTGTATCCAGAAT
>JALFIX010000049.1 GCA_022775105.1 Prevotella sp.
TGGGTGATACCTGCACACCCACCGTCTTCACCGTTCTCGCCTATCTGAGTGAACTTCACATCAATCCACTTGTTGCGGAGGAAGGCTCGACGCAAGTTGGAGATATACTGTTGCTTGTTCTGCTTGTTATAGTCCACCTTAAAATGCGCGCCCTGGTCGCCCCTTGGCTTTACCATCACCACGCGTCCGGTGATGATAAGTGCATCATCACTGAACATTCTCTCTATTGTCTGAATGTCCTTCTGGTTATAGGCAGTACGGAATCGCTCCACATATTGCAGGATAATCATCTGCTTCTCCTTGTCAACCACGGTGCCGCATCGCTCCATACTTTCTGCCATCTGCGCGTCAAGGGCAAAGCGGAAATCCGTAAGCTGACCATTGGCATCAAACTCCACCACAGCTTCCTGGTATGTGCCAAGACCGAAACTCTCGTCCTCGGGAGTAATGATGAGTGGAATATGAGATACCATCATGGTACCATTTTTGAACACCCAGCAACGCTCGACAATCTCCTCATCATCACAATAGAACGGAGTGACTGCCCACAGACGGGCAAGGGATTTCTTGGCGAAATCGTCCATCCGGAGATTCTTTACGGATACAGGCACCCCAGCTTTCTGTGCACGGTTAATCTCAGTTAGCACCGCTGCCAAATTTGACTGTGCTGCCAACAATGCCGTGGGACGTCTCGCATGCTCATCAATAGTGAGGGTTACGTCAATGGCATGTGCCGGCACAGCCATAACAAATAATGCAAATACTAAATGGAATAGTATTAAACTTGTTCTTTTCATACCTTTAAATATATATAGAAATTTGTTTTACTCAGATTCAGAAATTACAAAGCCAATGGCTCCACACCCTTTATAATTGACAACACTGTCTTCCTTGCCAGTCCCGACATTAATGCGCGGGTTCCCATTTGTAAGAACGGATAGTATGGTGCCTCTGCGGTCATATATTGCGAGATAGTACATCTCGGGCTTGGTCAATGAGGCATAGCGCGCATAGTGAGTGATAAGTCCTTCGGATTTCATTTTAGTGACGGTTTCCACCAGTTCGGAATAATTGGTGCAATGATATACCTGCATAACCGCATCAGGGTAAACGGGTTCGGATTTCACAGGGGTGATTTCTACTATATCACTTGACAATCCATCAACTACCTCTGACTTGTCAACAGATATGATGTCGCTTTTCTTGACGAAGATAAAACTGCGATACATATTACCACGCGGCAGGTTGTATTCGGTACATCGGTCATTAACCTTGTTTACCACGAAGTTGCCCTTCTTCTGAAACTTGCGCTTGGTGGCTACCCATTCGTTTATTTCATCATAGAGAATTTCCTCTGCCACGGCCTTTGCCTCTTCCATTGTACTGGCAGTAGCCTCTGCGTAGATGTAGGAATTACTTCGCTTCACGTTGTTTATTTCCTTTTTGATGTCCTCTGTGTTTTGTGCCGCCATACCTTGCGTCAAAAAAAGAGCAACAGCAACAATAGAAAGTATTCTCATGTATTTTATTGTTTAAAAAATTTTTCGGTTACGTTGTGTAATGGTATATACGCATATAGTGTGGCATCAACCGTGTCATCGCCTCCTGAGATAATGGATGTGGGGAAATCCACTGACAAGACATGATTATAGCCAAGAGCATCATTTCGGGCGAAAAGAGTGCCTGTAAGGCGTTTGTCACCATAGGTCTTTATTCCGAAATAGAGGGAGCATCCCTCATCTACACAGTAGGCTATAAATTGTTGCACGGTGGTATTCACCACACTATTCTTATAGCCATACTTGTTGATGGTCAGCTTCATCGGTATTGACGATGCAAACTGTCCGGTGAGCATAATATTGCTGATGGAGCGAGAGTTATTGCGAGCGTCGCAATACACCTTCAGGTCGCCCCCATTGTCAGTGAAATACACGTCCCCCCGAATTAGCTCATTAAGATAATGGCCACGCTCAAGAATCCTTATACTGTCGGACTTGGATGACATTGCATTTTCAAAACTGAGGTCAATAGGACTGTTGACAGGGAATCTGTTGACATCACGTTCGAACATATTCTCCAGTTCGATGGCATCAGCCCCAAGAATCAACTGGCAGTCAGCGGGTATTACGACACTCAGTCGCTTGCCTTCAATGCTCCATGTCAAACGATACATCCTGCGATTAATTTCCTCGACATCAGTGAGACTACCCGCAGAAATACATTTGAGCATCTTCCAATTACCTTCTGAAATGAATATCCTGTCGATGTCCATACGCGACTCAGGCTTTCTGCCGTCAAGCGACAGTTCAAGTTCAAGAGCATACCGCTCAATGAAATTGCATAAAGCCACATTTTTGATTCTATCGAAATCCAACTCAGAGAAAAGTGCATACCCAATGTGACAGATATCGCCAGCAAAATTGCTCTTCACCCTGAGATTGCATCCATGATAGACGACAAGAGTGTCGTGCCCGTTATCTATAGATACACCAGAAAGTCCCACAGCCGATGCAATCCGCTCCAATCTGTGGGTATAAAAGGTGGTGGCATGGCACGGAAGCACAGCCACCACCATGGCGATTATCGAGAGCCAATATCTTATCATGGCTTCACTGCCGTGATGTCACCGTCATGATGCCAATAACCAATGCCACCAGAGATACGACCGTCGCGGAACTCGCCCTCGAACTTGTCGCCTGGATAAGCGACAAAGTCCTTCGAACTTACTATCTGATGCATCCTTGTATATATGATAGTACCATGTCCGTGAGGCTTACCGTTCTTTAGGTCGCCCTTATACCTGCCATAGCCAAGGTTGACCGAACCGAAGCCATTCTTCGGTGATACAACAGGTTTTTGGCCTGGCTTTGTATTTTCATCAACAGGGTTTTCCTTAACTGTCTGAGTGTTTTCTTTTTCGGTCTGAGGTTTTTCCTTTATTATAGTATCTTTAGGCTCCTCAGTTTTTTTATTAACCGACGAATCGGTGGTTACCACTGTTGTTGGGGGTATGTTGGTCTCCCCCCCCTTCTTGGGAGCCTCATCGCCACCACAACAAAGGGCTAAGATAGTACCGCCTACACCAAGCACTGCCACTGCTGCACCAATGATGACCCATTTTTTCCATTTGCCATCATTACCGCCACCGCCAACGCCTCCTATAGGAAACAGTTCCAGACCGCATTTCTCACACACAAAATTAAACTCGTCCGCTTCCTGAATGATGGAAGGGTCGCACATCTCGCACTCTTCGTTGCGACATATTCCTTTTTTCTTTGCCATATTCTTATAATTCTTTTAACTCATTCGTAATATTATAATTCCTTTAACTCATTAGCAATAATTTCCATTGCCTTTTTCTTATACTCCTCATATACAGGGCTAAACTGGTTGCCCTCGCACATGGTGGGGAGGATAATTTGCTGCACGACTCCACCGAGAGCCTTGCGTATCTCTACCTTCTGGGCGTTGCTGCGAGCCTGTATCTTCATCTCGCGGTCAACATCAGCCTCAAGAGCCTTGAACTTCTTGAAGTCATGTGAGAGAACATCAAGGCAAGAAGCAAAGTTTTTGCCCAACTTAACCCATTGGTCGCCAAAGACCTCATCAACCTGTTTTATGGCGAAGAAACGCTCACCTGTGGTGGGATCGCTTTGCGGTTGGATAATCTTGAGGGCAAAAGCAAGCATAAGAGGCTTCTTCACTAACTCACGCAATCCCTCTGGATCAATTTCGAAAAGGGCTGGCAACTGAGTTTTGAACGATTCGGTGTGAAGCACCATGCGGTTGAGATCCTTCTGAGGAGCCGCAAGCAGACGATCGTATTTCTCCTTGAGCACCTTCACGTTCTCAAGATAGCGAAGCGGGAATCCTGCATTGGCACATACTACAACAATCTGATTGGGTTTGAAGTTCTCTGAGACATCTTCGATGGGGTTGAATCCTGTGACATTCTCACGGAAAGAATCAAGAAGTTTGTTGCGGAAACCCTTGGCGCTGTCGCTCTCAGCCTTCGGCAAGGCTATCTGCACTAACGACATCATCTTGCCCTCATTACCGGCAATCAACTTTGATAACTCCGAGGAGTTAAACTGAACGTAGGAGCTTGCGTAGTTAACGCACTGCTTGACGAATGCCTCAATCTTTTCGTCGGTGTTGAGTTCAATCTTCAGCTTGTCGAGGATGTTCACTCCCACCATACGCATCAGCGGGTCGTTCTTTGCAGTGTCCTCCATGGCTGCACGGGCGTTCTTCACACACACATCAATGATAATATCAGTGGCTGTATCCACATCTATGCAAGAGAAGAGGTTGGCAAAGGTGCGCTCGCCCTCCTCACCAAGCCCATCGATCATACGCTTGCGAATCTCGGCGGCATTGCTGCTCTGATAGTCGTGGTTGATGGAGTATTGCTTGGCTATCTGCTGCACTTTCTCTGGGTCGTATTTCTTGATTATCGACTCGTCGGTAACGGCATTCTTCTGACACTTGGAGCCAGCTTGCTTGACGACATTGTCGAGGATGGTATTCATTTCATTCTTTACAGCCTTGATACCTTCAATCATATTACCCAACTCAATTATGAGTTCCTGAAGGAGGGAGATGGCATACTGGTAGCTCTCCACCTTGGTGGCTGCCACATAATACTCGCACTTAGCTGTCTTGAAGGCGGCAAACACCTTGGCCGACTTGTTAGTCAAGGCTTCGCGCATCCATCCAATATTGTTCCACTCGTTGTTGGCTGCTGTTATATCAGAACCATATTTCTCCATAGCCTGTTCCTGACGGGATATCTGCTGCTTGAAAGCTGTGATACGGTCATCGCAGTCGGTACGCAACAACTGGGCATACTTCTCTATCTCAAGCATACTCTTGCTGTCTTTGCTGCCCGAAGCCCACTCCTCGAAGAGGATTCCCTCGATGTGGCGGCGGATATGACGTGCGTATGACTTAATCTCCTGACGCTGTATCTCGAAGAATTTCTTGACACCGTGGGCACGGAACTGCTCGTTGAAATAGCCGTCACAAAGTTTAGTGAACTGTGCCAACCACTGCTTCTTCTCAAATTGTCCCTGCACCAATCCGGCATCCTGCTGGGTGCGTGTCTCCCATGTTATATTAAATGGCTTCCACTTTCCGGAATTACTGTTCTCAACAATGGCCTTTTCAAGAGTGAGGTCGGCATTTGATAACTTGAAGCGACCGCGGTTTTTGATATCCTTAATCTCATCAACAAAACCTGTGCCAATCTCCTCGATAGAACACTCGCCATAACCCACGCCCTCTTGCCATAAATTGTAGGTCAACTGGCGTGTTGCCTGTATTGCGTATGTATAGGACACATATTCATCAATCTCGGTCTCGGGATATTCTATTCGGGTGATTCCGAATGACATAAACTTTCGGCTGCGATTGGGGTCGCCGTTCTGGTCGCGCTCAGGACCTGCACCGTCGTTCTCACAGCCTACCAGACGCGCCATCTTACCAGCTTCGCCATTACGGTTGGCCACAACTAACGTCTGGAACATAAAGTCAGCAACGGAGGCTGGTAACATGCGACTAAGGTCAAGCACCTTGCCTTTCTCGTTAACATTACTATATATATAAGCAACCTCAAATGATTCCTGTCCTGCAAGCAATCGTTGCACCTCCTGAGTGAAGACATCACGCTCACCTGTGACATCAAGCGGAAAG
>JALFIX010000090.1 GCA_022775105.1 Prevotella sp.
TGCACATGAAAGGCAAAGACGATGTGATTGTCTATTTTGCGGATGCATACTCCTCGTGGCAGAAAGGATGTGTAGAAAACACCAATAAACTCATACGACGATACATACCAAAACATACCAACTTTAACCTTGTCTCACCACAGAAAATAATGAACATCCAGAAGAAGTTAAACAACAGACCCAGAGAAAAATTGAACTTTGACACACCTAAATTTTGCTTCTTCGAACATTTTTACTAACTTTGCACGCTAAATGGCATTTGCTAATAGACAGTACAAAAAGGGGCGGCAGTAAGAAAAATGCAAGAAAATGACATCAAGATTTGCATATGTCAGAAATTTGTAGTACCCTTGCAGCATCATTTGTGTACGTTTATGCGACCTATACAAATGAGCGAACATTAAAAATAGTGTCAGACAAATTGGCTTAATGCCTATATTCGCGCCGGAAAAGACGGGATATTTATGGTTTACCAAAGGATAATCCCCTCTTCCGCAAAGTGGAGAAATCGAATCCCCCTTTCTCCGCAAGGTAAAAGAGAAGGGACATCCGTGAGGGTGTCCCTTCTTCTTATATGATGGTGAAACGGGGGCGTTTTTTATAACTTCTTAACGAGTGTAAGTCCGTTTTTATTGCCCATACTGTATCCCTCAAAGGTGCCATTAGCGGTTTTGAGGTGATCCACAATCAGCACTTCTCCTTGCGCTATCGTGCGGCAAGAGAATGTGTCGCCGGCTTGCAGTTTGCTGTTGATGGCTTCTTCAATGCGCCATCGGTAATCGCCCAGATAAGAGAGAATACAGACGCGGTTGGGAAGCCAGGCTATGCGTACTTGTTCGCCTTTCCGGCATGCGTCTGCATGAATAGCGGTCGTATGGATGAAGTCCGATTCCTCCTTCGCTTTCGCATAGTTTTCTAATATACGAACGGTGCTTTGCCGAACGGATGAATAGCCTTTTTTATAGCCCCAGATACGGCTCAGGGTATCCGGACTGACACGTTCACCTGTAACGTGCAGAACAGCAATACTCAGTTCTCCGAAATCGGCAGGCGTAGCCGGAATATGCCCGAATCGTACTTCCACTGCCTTTTTCAGTTGGGTAATTACAATGCTGTTTGTTTGATATGAAGTCTCCATTTCTTGAAAATTTGTGCAAAGATATGAAATTATTTGCATATGTCCAAATCTTTTTGTATTTTTGCACTGCTAATGGATACAAATTCGCTTACATCGGGTCCCGTTCGTCCGCTCAGTTCGCAAGAATTAGGCATTGAACCTACTGATTATGAGTTGTTGTCCGACAGCGGACACAACCTGGTTTACCGTGCGCAGATGGGCGGTAAATGGGTGGTACTGAAGGCTGCCAAACCCAATGAAGGAGAGCAGACGCGCAACCGGCTTTTGCTGGAACGTGAGTTTGAAATCATGCACCGTCTGTATTCTATCTATGTGGTCCAAGCGATTGCCATGGTGGACGACCCGCAGTTAGGCCGCTCCATCCTGATGGAGTATGTCCTTGGCCGTCCGTTAGACAGGTTTATAGCGGAGAATCCTTCTTCTGCGGAGCGTCGCCGTGTGGCGGACGAACTGATGGAAGCATTGATTTTCCTGCATGAACGTCAGATAGTCCACGGTGATCTGAAGCCGAGTAACATACTCATTAACGACTCCGACAATCATGTGCGGCTGATTGATTTCGGTTTTTCGGATAATGAAGCATTCATCGCTAAGAATATCGGAACATCGCCTTCTATCAGTTCGCCGGAACAACTGCCGACAGATGTCTTGCTTCCCGAGAGGGATATCTATGCTTTAGGCAAGATGTTAGCACTTCTTTTCCCGCATTCCGCCAAACCAATTATTCGTCGTTGCTTAGCTTCCGATAGAAGCCGTTGCACTTCCGTCCGTCAGGTCCGCTCTGCGCTCCATCGTTATTGGCGGATGCGATGGTTGCTGCCGATGCTCGCTTTTTTTGCTATTGCGGCAGTTTGTTTGGTTTGCTTCCGGCCGCAGAAACAAGAGGTTTCCCCTGTTGTTGAGTACCATACGGATACGGTCGTTGTTATACAGCCTGCGCCGCCGGCGGTGGATTCCGTATGGTTGAATGTAAAGAGTAAGGCAGCCGGACGATACAAGGCGCTGTATCGCTCCTATGCCGATTCCCTTAAGAACATGCCGAAAAAGATTCACAATGATGCCTTAGCTATGACAAATCGCTATGCAAGGCGGATGCTACAAACGCGAGATAAATTTGCGAAGTCCTATCCTCAATATGAGGAACAATTATATGATCAATACCTTTTTATCTATAGCCGGGACATCAATGCTTTGCATAACATCCATAAAGATTACCCGTATGTGACTGTCAACCTCTATGGCGACACAACTTTTATTCCAGTGAAGCCGCTTTCCGAGTAAAAAGCAAATAAATTAGGTTTTTCTTGCACAAATTCTTGTGTATTTCAAACTTTTGTTGTATCTTCGCAGCCGAATAGTGACGAAATTTGTAGAAATGTGCAATTTTCGTCAGTAGAAAACAAAGATAGTACTATGGTAAATCGAGAAGCATATTTGTCGCAACTTATCAAATTGCGCGATCAAGATCTGATAAAGGTTGTAACAGGAATCCGCCGT
>JALFIX010000109.1 GCA_022775105.1 Prevotella sp.
AGGGCATCAGCCACGTCGAACGGTTTGCATACACCCAAGGCATACTCAAGACCGACCAGGACTTCCTTGGTATAACGTTCAAGGGCGTGGGACCCGAATACGACTTCTCGTTCTTCAAGGACAACCTCGTAAGCGGCTCCATACCCACATTCAGCGACACAGCCAACAAGGGACAGATTTTCATATCGGCTGCCACCGCCGACAAGATGCAGCTAAAGGCGGGTGACAAGGTTTTTGCCTACTTCATATCCGACAACGGTGTGAAGGTGAGGAAGTTCACCGTCTCGGGCATCTTCCAGACCAATATGAGCCAATTCGACAACAACCTGTGTTTCACCGACATCTACACTACCCGCAAGCTCAACCGATGGGAAGACGGACTGTGCACCGGTGCCGAACTTATGGTGAGCGACTTCAACGAGGTGAACACCGTGGCAGGACGGATTGAGCAAAAGGTAAACCGCACCTCCGACCGCTACGGCAATATTTTCACCTCTCAGACCATCTACGAGGCTTATCCCCAGTTGTTCTCTTGGCTCTCCCTGCTCGACATCAACGTGTGGATTATCCTTGCACTTATGATGTGCGTGGCGGGATTTACCATGATTTCCGGACTGCTCATCATCATCCTTGAGCGCACTCAGATGATTGGAGTACTAAAGGCATTGGGCATGAAGAGCAAAAGCGTGCGACACACCTTCCTGTGGTTTGCCGTATTCATCATCGGCAAGGGACTCATTATAGGCGACGCCATTGCCGCCGCCATCATCATAATGCAGCAAAAGACGGGATTCATCTCCCTCGACGCCTCGACATACTATGTGAGCGAGGCTCCCACTGAGGTGAACATCCCCATTTTCCTGCTTATCAACTTGGCCACACTGCTCATCAGCGTATTCGTGCTCGTAGGTCCAAGTTATCTTATTTCCCATATCCACCCCGCCAAATCCATGAGATATGAATGATTTTCTGTTCTAAAACACCTTAAAACACTACTTTTTTTGCATTTATATAAAAAAAATGCACAAAAAGTTTTGGAATGTGCAGAAAAAGATATACCTTTGCACAAAATTTAGATAATTGTGCAATGAATACATTCAGCAGTTTCAATAAATACATTGAAAAGAGTATTATCGATAACTGGAACCTCGACGCCTTGACAGACTATAAAGGCATCACACTTCAGTATCATGACGTGGCGCGGAAGATTGAGAAGCTCCACATCCTTTTTGAATATTCCGGAGTAAAAGAGGGCGACAAAATCGCCCTTTGCGGACGCAACTCCGCCCATTGGGCGGTGGGTTTCTTCGCTACCCTGACTTACGGGGCAGTGGCGGTGCCTATACAAAACGAGTTCAAGCCCGAACAGATATACAACATCGTCAACCACAGCGGTTCCAAACTGCTCTTCGTGGGCGACTATGTGGCTAAGGAGATTGACCCCAAGGAGATGCCCACTCTTGAGGGTATCGTCAATCTTCCCGACTATTCCCTGATGCTCTCACGCTCAGAGAAACTCACGTACGCACGCGAACATTTAAATGAAATATTCGGCAGACGGTTCCCGCGTGCCTTCCGTTCTGAAAATGTGAACTACCACGAGGACAAGGCTGAGGAACTGGCAATCATCAACTATACCAGCGGCACCACCGGCTTCTCCAAGGGCGTGATGCTGCCCTACCGTGCCCTTTGGGGCAACCTCGACTTCTGTCTCGGTGCCATTGGCTCCCATGTCAAGCCGGGCAGTTCAGTCCTCAGCATCCTTCCCATGGCACACATGTACGGAATGGCGGTGGAGTTCATCTTCTCCTTCGTACACGGATGCCATCTTTTCTTCCTCACCCGCCTGCCGTCTCCGGCAATCATTGCACAGGCTTTCGCCGACATTCATCCTGCCATTGTCATCTCCGTGCCACTTGTAGTTGAGAAGATTATTCGCAAGATGGTCTTCCCGAAGATTCAGAACAACAAGGTGCGCCTTCTCTGGAACATGCCCGTCATCAACAAGAAGGTGAAGGAAAGGATATGCCAGATGGTGATGCAGGCCTTCGGGGGCAATGCCTACGAGGTAGTGACCGGAGGTGCCGCCCTAAACCAGGAGATTGAGGCTTTCCTCAAGAGCATCGACTTCCCCATCACCTCCGGTTATGGTGCCACGGAGTGTGCCCCGCTCATCACGTTCAGCGACTGGCACGACTTCCAGCCCGGCAGTTGCGGCACTCCCGTAAGCCACATGGAAGTGAAAATCCTGAGCAGCGACCCCGAGAACATACCAGGCGAGATTGTGGCACGCGGCACCAATGTCATGCTCGGCTACTACAAGAACGAGGATGCCACCAAGGAAGCCCTCGACCATGACGGATGGTATCACACCGGCGACCTCGGCACCATGTCTGCCGACGGTCATGTCTTCATCCGCGGACGCATCAAGAACATGCTGCTCGGTGCCAACGGGCAGAACGTCTATCCCGAGGAGATTGAGGACAAGCTCAACTCGATGGCCATGGTCACCGAGAGCCTTATCGTGCAGCGCGGTGACAAGCTCGTGGGACTGGTGTTCCCCGACTTCGAGGAGGCGCAGTCAATGAACTTCAATGAATCCGACATCATCAGCGTGATGGAGCAGAACCGCAAGGAACTCAACGAGCAGCTCCCCCCGTTCTGCCAGCTCTCGGCAATGGAAATCCGCAAGGAGGAATTCCAGAAAACTCCCAAAAAGAGCATCAAGCGTTATCTGTACAAATAAGCATACGATATGACTTCATTCAACGAAATAATTGAAAAAAGCATAATAGATAACTGGGATCTCGACGCCCTCACAGACTACAAGGGCATAACCCTCCAGTTTCACGACGTGGCGCGAAAGATTGAAAAGCTCCACATCATGTTCGAGAACTCCGGCGTGCAGCGTGGCGACAAGATTGCACTCTGCGGCCGCAACTCCGCCCACTGGGCGGTGGCGTTCCTCGCCACACTGACCTATGGCGCAGTGGCTGTACCCATACTACATGAGTTCACACCCGAACAAATTCATAATATTGTGAATCACAGTGAATCAAAGATTCTCTTTGTGGGAGACATAGTGGCAACACAGGTGGATGCCACCAAGATGCCGGCTCTCGAAGGCATCATCAACATCCCCGACTATTCACTGGCCCTCTCGCGCACCGACAAGCTCACCTATGCCCGCGAACACCTCAACGAGATGTTCGGACGCAAATACCCCAAGTATTTCCGCCGCCAGCATGTCAGCTACTACCACGAGCAACGTCCCGACGAACTGGCTCTCATCAACTACACCAGCGGCACCACGGGCTTTTCCAAGGGCGTAATGATTCCCTATCGTGCCATGTGGGGCAACTACGACTTTGCCGTAAATGTCCTCGGCAAGGTGCTCAGGCGTGGCGACAGGGTCATCAGCATACTGCCCATGGCTCACATGTATGGCATGGCGTTCGAGTTCATATTCGAATTCCTCCAGGGATGCCATATCTTCTATCTCACACGCATCCCCTCCCCTGCCATCATCGCTCAGGCTTTTGCCGACGTGCAGCCGCAGATTATCATTGCAGTGCCGCTCGTCATCGAGAAAATCATCCGCAAGAAGGTGTTCCCGAAACTACAGACCGGCAAGGTGCGCCTTCTGCGCAACATACCGCTCATCAACAAGAAGGTGGAAGAGAAGATATGCGAACAGGTGAAACAGGCCTTCGGTGGCAAGTTCTATGAGATTATCATCGGCGGGGCTGCCTTCAACCAGGAGGTGGAGCAGTTCCTCCATCGCATCAACTTCCCATACACCGTGGGCTACGGAGCCACCGAGTGCGCCCCCATCATCTGCTACGCCGACTACCAGTCGTTTGTTCCCGGCAGTTGCGGAAGGGCTGTGGTCCACATGGAGGTGAAGATTGACAGTCCCGACCCGGCAAACGTCCCCGGCGAGATTCTTGCCCGTGGTACTAATGTCATGCTCGGCTACTATAAGAACGAGGAAGCCACACGCCAGACCATCGACAAAGACGGATGGTATCACACCGGCGACCTCGGCACCATGGACTCCTACGGCAACGTCTTCATCAAGGGACGCTCCAAGAATATGCTCCTCGGTCCGAGCGGACAGAACATCTATCCCGAGGAAATCGAGGACAGGCTCAACTCAATGCCGCTCGTGGTGGAGAGCGTGGTTGTGCAGAGAGACACCAAACTCGTGGGTCTCGTTTATCCCGACTTCGACGAGGCGAAGAACATGGGTATCGGCAAGGCCGACATCGAGGCGCAGATGCAGCAGAACATGCAGGACCTCAACGCCACCCAGCCTGCTTACTGCAAACTCTCTGCAATAGAAATCCAAAACACGGAGTTCGAAAAGACACCCAAGAAGAGTATCAAGAGATATATGTACAAATAAGAGAGAAAAAAGAAAAGTCCCTTCAAGCGCGGCACAATCGCCACTTGAAAGGGACTTTTTGCGGAGAGTGAGGGATTCAAACCCCCGATACCCGGAAAGGGTATACCGGATTTCGAGTCCAGCGCATTCGGTCACTCTGCCAACTCTCCTCGGTTTTGCGGGTGCAAAGGTAATAATTTTATTGGAAACTACAAAATAATTTCGCAATTTTAACATAAATGAACACGTTAGACATCCTCTTTCTCGCTGTGGCTCTTGCCATGGACTGCTTTACGGTATCAATTGTGAGCGGTGTGATTATGAAACGGTGGACAGCCGGTCCCATGCTGCGCATGAGCCTTCTCTTCGGTTTGTTCCAGGCGCTCATGCCATTGGCTGGCTGGTTGGGCATATCTTTCTTCAGCACTTATCTCGCCTCCGTTGACCATTGGATAGCCTTTGCCCTACTCGCCTTCATTGGCGGCAAGATGGTCAAGGAGTCGTTTGAGGATGAAGATGAGGAGCATCCTCATTTCAATCCCTCGCGCCTGCGCACCCAGCTCATGCTCTCCATAGCCACAAGCATCGACGCCTTGGCTGTTGGCATCTCCTTTGCCTGCCTCGGCTATGAGTCGCTGTCGTCCCTTGCCTTCCCTCTCATCGTCATCGGTTTGGTGTCCGTGATATTCGCCATAGTAGGCAATCTCCTTGGCATACGTTTTGGCAAGGCCATTGCCCGTCGCCTGCGTCCTGAGCTTTTCGGAGGAATAGTACTGCTGTTCATTGGCGTCAAGATTCTCCTGACCCATCTCTTTGAACTTTAGAACCTCAATCGGGCGCACAGTCCCTTGCCATTGCCGTCGAGCAAAGCTGGAGAGATGGACAAGTCGGTGTTCTTGCCGAACGGGGTGGTATAAATGAGAGCCGCACCGGCACCTATCGCCGCACCACCAATCACATCCCACCAGTCATGCTTGTCTGCATGGGTTCTTCCCCAAGCCACATACGCCGACACTGCGTATGCCGGGATGCCCCATTCCCATCCATATCTCTTCATCAGGAAAGTGGAACCGTCGAATGCCAATGCCGTATGGGTGCTCGGAAAGGCATGACTGCCCGTACCGTCCGGTCTGTCCTTCTTTATGGCAGCCTCAAGGGCATAGTTAGCCACGAGTGTAGTGGCGGTACTAAGTCCCAACTCCACGGCACCCTTCGTATCGTCATTTGTTATGGCAAGGCAAATCCCCGCAAATGAAGGCACAACGCATAACACATCCGTTGTCCTCTCCACAACCTTAGATTGTCCTTTCACAGTAGCACAGCCCCAAAGCATCGCCACCAAAAATAGAATGTATCTCAACTGAATACTCTGTGACTCTGTAACTCTGTGTTTAAAATAAACTTTGTGGACTTTGTAAGCAGCTTTGCTGCTCTCTGTATCTTCCATCAGCAAAAAAATGCTTTGTATCTTTGTTTCTTTGTGTTAATTTAAAAAAAAGAGCCCCTCTCTCTATATGGAAAGGGACTCTTCTGAGATTTGGTTATTGCGATTTACTTAACCTTCTCTACGATAGCCTTGAAAGCCTCGGGGTTGTTAACGGCGAGGTCTGCAAGCACCTTGCGGTTGATCTCGATACCGGCCTTGTTCAGAGCACCCATAAGCACTGAGTAGCTCATACCCTCAAGACGAGCGGCAGCGTTGATACGCTGGATCCACAATGCGCGGAAGTTGCGCTTCTTGGTGCGGCGGTCACGATAAGCGTAGGTCAAACCCTTTTCCCAGGTGTTTTTGGCTACGGTCCAAACATTCTTGCGGGCACCGAAGTAACCGCGAGTAAGTTTCAAAATTCTCTTTCTCTTTGCTCTTGAAGCAACGTGATTAACTGATCTTGGCATAGTTTTCTTACTTTTAAAATGTTAGACAATAGGGATTAACGGAGACACAACAGGTCGCGAACCTGCTTCATGTTGCTTCTGTCCACGATTGTGTCGTGTACCAGATTACGCTTTTGCTTCTTTGTCTTCTTAGTCAGAATGTGACTGTGGTAAGCACGTGCTCTCTTAACCTTACCTGTACCGGTGAAGCTGAATCTCTTCTTAGCTCCGGAATTTGTCTTTACTTTTGGCATTTTTTTAATGTTTTAATTAATTGTTATTTATTCTACAGTGGCAACGCATATACCGGGCGTTACGCACTTTCTTCTTAATCCTTAATATTTAATTTCTTCTTGGCATCGGCACTTATCTTCGCATTGGCGAACAGTCCGCCGTTGGCGGGGAGTTCTATGTCCGGCTCCGCTGCTTCAGCCTGGGGCTTGCGCGTTTCCTTCTGCTCCACTGCCTTCTTCTCGCGGTCCAAGGCCTGCTGGCTCTTCTTTGCCTGACCTGCCTTCTTGGGCGCAAGATACAGGAACATCTTCTTGCCTTCCAACGACGGCATGTGCTCCACCTTGCCATACTCCTCAAGGTCGTTGGCGAAACGCAGCAGAAGCACCTCACCCTGCTCCTTGAACAGGATTGAACGACCACGGAAGAACACGTATGCCCTCACCTTGTTGCCGTCCTCAAGGAACTCCTTGGCATGCTTGAGCTTGAACTGGTAGTCGTGCTCGTCGGTCTGGGGTCCGAAGCGGATTTCCTTCACCTCCACCTTCACCTGCTTTGCCTTCATTTCCTTGGCACGCTTTTTCTGCTGGTAGAGGAACTTCGAATAGTCGATGAGACGACATACGGGGGGATTGGCATTGGGAGATATCTCCACTAAGTCAACACCCTGATCACGCGCCATGTCCAAGGCCTGGCGTGTGGGAACTACTGTAGATCCGCTGTCTCCTACGATGCGGACTTCGCGTGAACGTATCTGCTCGTTGATACGATACTGGTTCTTTATATTGTCATTCTTCATTCAACTATTTTTGAAAATCGGGTGCAAAGGTAATAAAAAATTAGGAATTAGGAATTAGGAATTAGGATTTTTTTCTTCCACGCAACCCTAATTTAACCTTTTTTATCACTTTTGGGCTATTATTTCGAGGAATTCGTCTTCATTTATTATCTTAACTCCTAATTTCTCAGCCTTTTGCAGCTTGGCGGGTCCCATATTTTCACCTGCCAACACCAAACTTGTCTTAGCACTTATCGACCCTGTGTTCTTGCCGCCGTTTTGCTCTATCATCGCCTTGTATTCGTCACGGCTATGTTTCTGAAACACACCGCTTATGACGATGCTCTTGCCTGCGAGGATATTGGTGGCGGATGACATTTGTTCTTCCGAGAGGCTCATCTGCAGTCCGTAAGCGCGCAGTCGCTCAACTATCTCAACATTTTCTGGTGTGTGGAAATAGCTTATCACGCTCTTTGCCATCACCTCTCCTATGCCGTCAATCTGTGTGAGTTGGTCGAGGGTGGCTGTCATGAGCGCGTCGATGTTCTTGAAGTGGCGGGCGAGTATCTTGGCGGAGGTTTCTCCCACAAGCCTGATGCCGAGGGCAAACACCACACGCTCAAAGGGCACCGAGAGCGAGGCCTGTATTCCATCCACAATCTTGCGTGCCGAACGCTCGCGGCTTCCGTCGCCGTTGATGTCCTGCACCGAGATGTCATACAGGTCGGCTACATTGCGTATCAGTCTCCGGCGATAGTATTCGTCAACGGTTTCAGGGCCAAGACTGTCTATGTTCATTGCCTTGCGGGATATGAAGTGCTCTATCCTGCCCTTTATCTGCGGCGGACATGAGGCGTCGTTTGGACAGTAGTGGGCTGCCTCGCCCTCATAGCGCACAAGCGGTGTGCCACATTCGGGACATACCGCGGCAAAGGTCACGGGCTTGGCGTCTTTATCCCTGCTTTCCACATCCACTCCCACTATTTTGGGGATAATCTCCCCACCCTTCTCCACATACACGTAGTCGCCGATATGAAGGTCGAAACTGCGGATGAAGTCCTCGTTGTTCAGTGTGGCGCGCCTAACCACCGTTCCCGCCAACTGCACCGGCTCCATATTCGCCACGGGAGTGACAGCACCTGTCCTGCCCACCTGGAACGTCACATCCACAAGCCTCGTGCGCTCCCGCTCTGCCTTGAACTTATAGGCAATGGCCCATCGTGGACTCTTGGCTGTATATCCCAACTGACGCTGCTGTGCCAGTGAGTTCACCTTCAGCACTATGCCGTCGGTAGCCACGGGCAGGTTCTTGCGCTCCGTATCCCACTTGTCGATGAAGGCGTAAATCTCGTCCAGTGTCTTTGCCTTGAGCATCCCCTCGCTGATCTTGAATCCCCACTGGCGCGCGGTTTCAAGATTGTCGTAATGACTGTCCGACGGCAGCTCCGCCCCTAATATATAATAAAGGTACGCGTCAAGCCTTCTGGATGCCACAAGTGCCGACGACTGGCTTTTGAGTGTTCCGCTGGCAGCGTTGCGTGGATTGGCGAAGAGGGTTTCCTCTGCCTTCTCGCGCTCGGCATTGAGGTTTTCAAACACGCTCCACGGCATAAGAATCTCTCCTCTAATCTCAAAATCCTCAGGATATCCCTCTCCTGTCAGCACGAGCGGTATGCAGCGTATTGTGCGCACGTTGGCGGTCACGTCGTCACCCTGCACTCCGTCACCTCTTGTCACTCCTCTCACCAGCCTGCCGTTCTCGTATGTCAGGCTGATTGACAGTCCGTCGTATTTCATTTCGCAGCACACCTCGAAGTCAGCTCCGTGCAGTCCCTTCCTCACGCTCTCATACCATTCAGCCACCTCCTGGCGGTTGTAGGTATTCGAAAGCGAGAGCATGGGATAGCGGTGAGCCACCTGCTTGAACTCGCTTGATATGTCGCTGCCCACTCGCTGCGACGGCGAGTTGTCGTCGTGCATCTCCGGATGACGCGCCTCCAGCTCTTGCAGTTCGCGCATCATCATGTCAAAATCCTGGTCAGATATCACCGGCGCATTCTCCACGTAATATCTGTAGTTATGTTCATGCAGTTCCTGTCTCAACTGCATTATCCTTTCCTTCTCATTCATATATTATAAATAATCAACCTAATTCATAATTTCCTAATTCGGCGTGAGCGTGTATTTCTTCTTCTTCGTCTTTGCCCTGTGGGGCATCGAAGGAGAGACCACGTCAAAGCCTCCCTTTTCTTTCTGTCCTGTCTCCGATGAGATACCGCCCTCAGATGCTATCGAAGACACCGACGGCGGTAGCGGTTGTGCCGACCGTTTCACCCCGCTGTACTGCTGCCACCTCTGACGTATGCGATATACATAATCCACGGTCTCGGTGCCTCGCATATACCCGTATTTCACTATCGGGTCGCGGTAATACCTCGGATCGCCCAGCTTCAGCACATACGCAGACACTTCTGCCCACGACTTGCTGTCCTTGCCGTCGCGCTCAGCCAACGCCATGGCATCCCTGATATGATGATACCCACCGTTGTAGCACGCAAGGGCAAAATTCTGCTTCTCATATCTCGACGGCACATCCTTGAGCTTCGCCTCCAACTGCCCGAGATACTTCGCCGCGGCGGCAATGTTGCTCTCCGGGTCGTGAATCTTCTCCATCGGCAATCCTAACTGCGATGCCGTCCCGGGCATAATCTGCATCAGTCCCAATGCCCCCGCCCATGACTTGGCATTGGGGTCGAACGTCGATTCCTGGTAACACTGCGCAGCCATCAGCCTCCAATCCCACCTGATCGGCCGCGAATAAGTCATAAACAGATGGTCATACCGCGAGATAACTCCCGCCGCACTGTTGAGCATCGGCGCATACACATGCCTCACCACACTGCGCGAACTCAGGATAAAATCCTCGTCCTTCTTCACCTCAGCCATATACTTCGGCTTATACCATTCCCTCAGGGCAGCCACGAGCTGGCCGTTCTCCCCCATCACCGCCCAGTGACCGAGCGAGTCAGCTCCCGCCCCACAGAACGCGAGCATGGCAACCGAGTCCTTTGGCAGGCGTATATCCACAGGGCGCAACAGGCATCCCACGATGTCACCGTCGCCATCGGCAAGCCTGCGCACCATCTCCACCGTGTCGCGGCACACCTCCACGCGCAGCCTCACACCGAGGTGGTCGGCAAACTTCTGGCACAGCATGTATTGCCGTCCCAGTTCACGCCCGCGGAAGTCGTAATACGTCTCAGGTCCGCTCACGGTGAGCATAATCAATTCGCCGTTGGCCTGTATCTGTCCCAAGTCGAAACCGTCGGTATCGGTGGAGTCAGCAGCGTCACCCCATAGCGGTGCCGACTGCTTCCTCTGCGACTTGCATCCACCCAATAATAATAAGGTGTAGCACAAAAACATGCCAAAAACGGCTGTAAAAAGCGTCTTATTTCTCAATTTTATTACATTTTGGGTGCAAAAGTACACATTTTCTTGCATATTACCATATTTTTCACTAATTTTGCATCGAAATTTTGAGAATTAAACAAAAAAAACAAGAAATGTTAAGAATTGCAGTACAGTCTAAAGGTCGTCTCTTTGACGACACAATGAATCTTCTCGCCGAAGCTGACATTAAGGTCAGCGCAAGCAAGCGCACCCTCTTGGTGCAGTCTTCCAACTTCCCCTTGGAGGTGCTATACCTTCGCGACGACGACATTCCGCAAAGCGTGGCAAGCGGTGTGGCCGACCTCGGAGTGGTGGGCGAGAACGAATTCGTAGAGCGTGGAGAGGAAGCGGAGATAATCTCCCGACTCGGATTCAGCAAGTGCCGACTATCGTTGGCTATTCCCAAGGACATTGACTATCCCGGACTTGAGTGGTTTAACGGCAAGAAGATTGCCACTTCATATCCCGGCATACTGCGACATTTCATGGAGAAGCACGGTGTCAACACTGAGATTCACGTCATCACCGGCAGCGTGGAGATTTCCCCGGGCATCGGTCTCGCCGACGGTATATTCGACATCGTCAGCAGCGGCTCCACTCTCGTGAGCAACAACCTGCGCGAGGTGGAGGTTGTCATGCAGAGCGAGGCACTGCTCATCGGCAACAAGGACATGGATGAGGAAAAGCGCAAGACTCTTCAGGAGATGCTCTTCCGCTTCGAGGCTGTCCGCAGTGCCGAGGACAAGAAATACGTCAGGATGAATGCCCCCAAGGCCCGCCTTCAGGAGATTATCAACGTGCTGCCCGGACTGAAGAGCCCCACCATCATCCCGTTGGCTGACGAAGACTGGTGCTCTGTCCACACTGTCCTCGACCAGAAGCGTTTCTGGGAAATCATCGGCAAACTCAAGGAAATGGGAGCGCAAGGCATCCTTGTCACTCCAATAGAAAAAATGATTCTGTAAATGAAAACGATATTATATCCCAAGAGGGACGAATGGAAGGAGATTGTCGAGCGACCGCGTCTCGACGTCTCCCAACTGACTGCCACTGTGCGCTCAGTGCTTGATGACATCAAGGCACGGGGCGACGAGGCTGTAAAGGAATATGAACTGAAATTCGACCACGTGCAACTCGCCTCCTTGGCTGTCAGCCAGGGCGAGATGGACGAGGCCGAGACACTTGTGGATGACGAACTGAAAGCCGCCATCCGGCTTGCCCACGACAATATCAAGACTTTCCATGAGTCGGAGGTGTTTGTCGGACATAAGGTCAACACGCAGCCCGGTGTCACCTGCTGGCAGAAGAGCGTGGCGATAGACAAAGTTGGACTCTACATTCCGGGCGGAACGGCACCGCTGTTCAGCACCGTACTGATGCTCGCCACACCCGCCAAGATTGCCGGATGCCGCGAGATTGTGCTTTGCACCCCTCCCAACCGTGAGGGCAAGGTCAACCCCGCCATCCTCGTCGCCGCACGCATTGCCGGAGTGAGCCATATCTTCAAGGCTGGCGGTGTGCAGGCCATCGGTGCAATGGCTTACGGCACGGAGTCTGTGCCCAAGGTATATAAGATATTCGGTCCAGGCAACCAGTATGTCATGGCTGCCAAGCAGGAAGTGAGCCTTCACGACGTGGCTATCGACATGCCCGCCGGTCCGTCTGAGGTATGTGTCATTGCAGATGCCAATGCCAACGCGTCGTTCATCGCCGCCGACCTGTTGTCGCAGGCAGAGCATGGGGCCGACTCTCAGGCTATACTCATAACCACCTCCGAATCAACACTTGAGAAGGTGAAGTATGAAGTGAAGCGTCAACTCGACCTGCTTCCCCGCAAGGAGATAGCAGCCAAGGCTCTCGACAACAGCAAGCTCGTGGTTGTGGCGGATGATGACGAGGCTATGGCCCTCGCCAATGCCTATGCCCCCGAACATCTCATAATCCAGACCGACAACTATGACGCTCTCGCCGAGAAGGTCATCAATGCCGGAAGCGTGTTCCTTGGCAAGTATGCCTGTGAGAGTGCCGGCGACTATGCCAGCGGCACCAACCACACCCTGCCCACCCATGGCTATGCCGTGGCATACAACGGTGTGAACCTCGACAGCTACTGCCGCAAAATCACCTTCCAGCATCTCACCGAGAAGGGCGTAAGCCACATCGGCAAAGCCGTGGAGACCATGGCAGCCGCCGAAGGACTGGATGCCCATCGCAATGCGATGAGCATAAGAATTTGTTATAACCCACAGATTAACACAGAAAATAATTAAGTAAATCATTATCACAGATTTTTTCTACTAGAGATATAGAATCTGTGATAATCCAATTATATTTTTCATCTGTGATAATCTGTGGATAAAAAATCATTAATATGAAAACATTACAGGAACTTACACGTAAGAATATATGGGAACTGGCACCTTACAGCTGTGCCAGAAACGAGTTTAGCGGGAGGAATGCCAAGGTGTATCTCGATGCCAACGAGAACCCCTACCACGCACCCTTCAACCGCTATCCCGACCCGCTGCAGCTTGCACTCAAGGACAAGTTGTCAAAAATCAAGGGCGTGCCTGCCGAAAACATATTCCTCGGCAACGGAAGCGACGAGGCAATCGACCTCATGTATCGCATCTTCACCGAGCCAAAGGTTAACAACGTTGTGGCAATAGAACCTACATACGGTATGTATAAGGTGTGCGCCGACATCAACGACGTCGAATACCGTCCAGTATGCTTGGAGGAAGGCTTTCAGCTCAACGCCGAAAAACTCCTCGCCGCCACCGACGCCAACACCAAGCTCGTATGGATTTGCTCGCCCAACAACCCCACGGGCAATGCCCTCAACCGCGACGAGATGTCAAAGGTCATCAACGGCTTCGACGGCATAGTCATCATCGACGAGGCATACAGCGATTTCTCCACGCAAGTGCCGTTCCGCAGTGAGATAGCCCGCCATCCCAACCTCGTGGTGCTCAACACCATGAGCAAGGCATGGGGCTGCGCCGCCTTGCGCCTCGGCATGGCTTTCGCCTCGAAGGATATCATCGAGCTGATGAACAAGGTAAAATACCCCTACAACATCAACCTCCTCGCCCAGCAGCAGGCTATGGAGATACTCAACGATCCCTACGAGGTTGACAAGTGGGCGCGTCTCATCCTTCAGGAGCGCACAAGGGTGATGGACTCCTTCCGTCTCCTTGACTTCACCAAGAAGATCTACCACACCGATGCCAACTTCTTCCTTGTGGAGGTGGACGACGCGCAGCGCATCTACGACTACCTTGTCTCCCAAGGCATTATCGTGCGCAACCGCAACCGCGTGACGATGTGTGGCAATTGCCTCCGCATCACCATCGGTTCCAAGACCGAAAACTCCGAGTTGTTAGCCGCCCTAAGGGCATTATAGTTCCCCGGGCCTTATCTCCTCAGAGAAATATACAAAAAAAAATAGGCTTCGCATCCCCCCGTCCAAGGCGATACGAAGCCCATTTTGTATATGCGCAACCAACTTAAATTAACTTCGTCGAACTTGACTTTTTGTAATTATGGTTGCCACACAGTAGCATTGCCCCTTGGCTAATGCACACGTTGCTCCCTATCCTCACCTTAACGAGATTGTCAATCCACACGTTCTCGCCAATCCATGTATAGTCTCCCACTTCCAAGTTCCATGGGTACTTGATGTTCACGCATGGCTTAATAACTACCCCCTTGCCAATTCTTGCTCCGCAAGAACATGCGCTATGATGTCATCTCGCGCAAGACCTTCATCGACGGCAAGGAGATGACCGACCGGCATTTCAACACGCTCCTGCTGGAATGTAACCGTGAGGCCGGCAAGGACATCTCGTCGCAAATCTTCCATTCTGCGGTGATGAGCGACTGCGTGCCCGAGTTCAACCCCTTTTATGAGTATCTCAACTCACTCGACCTCACGCCGTTCCGGTCGGGCGAATATGACTCGCCCATCGACCGTGTCTCCGCGATGGTCCACGTCAGCTCGTCACCGCTCATAGCCGACGCGCAGCCAATAGGGGCGAAGGTGTCTCACCTGCCTAACCCCGCCTCGCCACAGGAGCTGTGGCGTATATGCTTCCGCAAGTGGTTTGTGGCGATGGTTGCCGGCTGGCTAAACCCCAAGGTGGTCAACCATCAGATGATAGTGCTCATCGGCAAGCAGGGCATATACAAGAGCACATGGCTCGACGCCCTCATCCCGCCGCAGCTCGAACGCTACCGCTGCCGCCAGTCAACCACCGACTTCGGCAGCAAGGACGAGCAGTTGCCAGCACCGAGTTCGGACTCATCAACCTCGACGAGTTCGACCGTCTCAATGACACATCCCTCGACATGCTCAAGTCGCTCATCACCATCCGCAAGCTCAACGTGATTCTCGACAGCAAGGGGTTCCCGCGCAAGCGCAACGGAAGCAAGGGCACAAGAGGCTACTTGGTGGTGGAACTTGACGCAGCCACTGTCAACAGCAACCGGATGCAAACGGTCGGTTCAGCCGTCTTCTGAGCGAAAAACTGTCACGAACGGCAAAACTGTCACGTATTTATTTAAATATATATATGTAGAGATAATGATATGTATTTTATATTATGTATATATTTATATATTATAAAAATGTTAGAATACTGATGACATCATGCCAGTTCGTGACAGTCTATCGTCTTTAACTCCTTTAACTACTTTAACTCCTTTAACTCCCAATAAATATGAAACGAAGAGATTTAGCCCTACAGTACTTCCCCGACAAGACTCTGGTGGAAGCCGTGCGGACACTCCGCCGATGGATTGACAATTGTCCGCAGCTCACCGAAGAGCTGCGCAAGCTCAACCCCAATTTCAAGTGTCAGAAAGACCTCACCATCCGTCAGGTCAGGCTCATCATGGATTATCTTGGAGACCCCTGAAAAGGGG
>JALFIX010000120.1 GCA_022775105.1 Prevotella sp.
ACAAAGCGGCAGCATTGCCTCCTAATACTCCTTTGGAGAAATACAGGATGCTTCTGCCTGACAAATGGAAAGAAAACCGTTAAGCTCGCCTCTTAGCGGTTTTTTTGATATATGCAATACGTCATCGTGGAGACGCTTACAGTTTGAGTAATACAAAGGGGTGTCTTGTCTTGAAGACACCCCTTTTTTTAGTCAATTTATGTGAAATATCGGCGGTTTTGCTGTTAAAAAACCTTTCTTCTATCACTACTATCACTCTTCTATCACTGCTTAAATCATTGACAATCAAGATATTGAATGTTATAGTGATAGAAGTGTTAGAAGAAATTGAAAAATTATAGTGTGCGCGTGCGTACGCGCGCGCGTAAGGGAGTTGGTCTCAATACACCTATAATCATTGTGTGTCGATAGTTATCCATTAATAGTCAGGATAGTCATAGTTAATATGCCTACATAACGTATCTTAATGTTTAATCATAAGTGATTGATAATCAGTTGTTACAAGGCTTCATTTTATATTCCGCACTGCGGAACAGACGTTCTCCATTGCGGAACGTATATTCCCCACTGCGGAACAGACGTTCCGCAATGGGGAATATAAAACGAATACTAATTAATAATTATTTTATAACCGCCTACATTATATATTTATAATGACTATGGTTATAATTACTGCATAACCTTCTTGACAGTATTACCTTGCTTAATGATAACGAGTCCCTTACCGTTGGCTGCGCGACCGCCAACATTGTAAGTCTGGACAGGGGCGTTGTTGTCGGCTTCCACGCCGTTGATACCTGCAAGAATATCCGGGTCGGTGGTCATAATAACAGTACATGACACCTTGGACGAAGGGTCATTGGTGTATTGTGCTGTAAGCTTCAGCTTTATAGTCTTTATCTCATCTTTTTTTAACGTCTCATGAATCTGTAGATTCTCGTCTTTTGAGCTTAGAATGTTTTGTGCAGTGTACTCAGCTTTTGGATTAGGACTTGGTACGGGGATGCAAGAACCCCAAGTGCAAATCTCAAAGCTTCCGTCAATAGGCTCTGCCGTAAGGTCAACCTTAGCGTCTTTAGCTGACGAAAGATAAATTCCAGAATCTATTTGATAGAGAATACCAGGAATTAACTCATTAACGTGAGATGTCACTACTTCTGCATTGTTTTCTACGGGTTCTGTGCCATGCTTGAATTGAAGTTGGGCATTTGCAATTGATGTAATAGCAAGTGCTGCAATAATGGTAAATAATTTCTTCATATCTTTGATTTATTAATTGTTATTATATTATTTCAATTTACATTCGGCAGCCTGGATGACACCTTCCTTGTCGTTATATACGAATGCCACCACGGCAAGGTTGTCCTTGTTCCAGTTGTCCTTGATGGCTATCGTGTGCTTCAGTTCGGGGAATATGTTGGCATTGAGTGTAATGTCCTCCCCCCACGTTCCGTTCACCGAAGCGCGATAGACATGATTGTGTACATAGTCCATAAGGTTGTTGCCATTATCAATCTGGAAGGCAGTGATATTGCTTTCTGTTATCCAAAGCTGGAGCTTGCCGCTGATGTTTGATCCTGGCTGAAGTTTGGTGGTGATAGTGATGATGTTGTCATCCGCAGTTGCCGACAGCTCAATATTAAGGTCGGTAGCCTTCGACATTTCATCTCGCACGACCTTCGACCAGTCTGAGGTGGTCTTTATCGCTCCACTGCAACGGTCTATCACTGCAGAAGGATAAGCCTCGATGTTCCATCTCTTTGCGTATTCATCTCCTTCGGGCTGCATCAGTCCTACCAAACCCTCATATTCGTTTTCACCTATTCCAAATACTCCTGCATGTATTCCCACTGCGATGATATTTTCGCCATACTGTTCCTGCAGGCTTGTTATAAGTCGGTGTCCATCTGGGCAGTTGGTACACATCTGCCCTGTGAAGTCCTCAAGCAGGACGGTTCTCTTGCTCTCAATCTGTTCCAGTTCCTTGAATCTGTCTGCCTCATCCACTTCATCGCAAGCGGTGAATGTGACTGCGGCAAGAGCCAAGGTTATAAATAATCTGTTTATTTTCATATTCTGCAAATTTGGTTTAGAAGGTGAAGTTATAAGATATGTTCAGACCCTTGCTTGCGGGCACGTAGCGGCATACACCGCCGGAGCAGTTGTAGCCGGCACGGGTGCGACCATAGCCAAGCATTAGGCGGTGAGCCTTGTAGGTGGCTGTCACGCTGCCCATGTAGTAATGCTGGTTGGTTTCGCCTGTGTTCCACATGTCGCTCAGGGTGAACATCAGATAGGGCAGGGCCGAAAGCTCTACCAGTCCGAATGCCCAGTCGCCCTGGTCTTGGTTTGTCCAGAGATACTGCAACTCGCTGCGCAGGGTGAACTTCTTGTTTATCTGGTATTTGCCTTCCGCAACGGCGATGTTGGACTTTACCATGCCTCCCTCACCCTCGATGACTGTCTTGTTGTATTTCTGGTTCATATACATAAGGTTGAGCTTGAAACTCTTGCTGAGTTTCTTCTCCATCTGCACGTTGATGTCCTGATAATACAGTTCGCCGGTCTTGAAGAAGCTGGTTTCATAGCCGTCGGTTCCCATCATCGTGCCGTTGACTGGCTCCACTGGAGTCTTCTCCAATCCGCGGATATGGCTTATGTTAAGCTTCATCTTGGTGCCGTATTTTCCGCCGAGGGCAGTGTGACGCTTGAAGTTATATCCAAACTCACCCTGGAATGCCCATTCTCCGGGAGCTGCCTGTGTGGCGTAGGGGTAAAGGGCTGGCAGGGAGTAGGTATGCTGATAGGCAAATGCCGGCATGTTGTTGATGAAACCCGAGATGCCGGTAATTGAGCGGTCTGAGCGGAACGACATGTTCTCGCTGCGCTTTGCCTGAATCAAGGCACTCACTCCCTTGGATGAATAAGAGGCAGAGAGCAGCACGGCAGAACCGCGGCGATAGATATTGCCATTGTCGAACGACGGGTCCTGGCTGCGCCATGCGTATTCGGCAAGGATGTTATAGTTGCCCACGGTAAGGCTCGAACGAACGTCGAAGGCATTCACGTTTGAGGGCATGTTCAACTCATAGTTTGTTCCGGGGACGATAATCTGGTCGTTCTTCTCATAGTTGAGCAGAACGTATGAGCCTCCGATTGTCCACGACACGTTGTTGTCGCGCATCTTCTGGCTATACTGGTTGATGTCGATTTCGAGGTCTGTGCCTGCCACCCATGAGTCGGTGTCCCAGTCCCAGTATCTGCGCTGCACACCGCCAAGAGCCTTGAACCTCACGCCTTTAAGTGCGCTTATGCTCACGCGTCCGCCTCGTATGGCATTGTCGATGCCGAGACTGCGCTCCTCGTAGGTGCGGAAGATTAGTCCACTGCCGAACTGGTCATATACGTCACCTAGTGTCACCTCAATGCCTTTGCCGGAGTTGTATTTGGCATAGATATGCGGCACTCCCCAACCCTTGAAGTCGTTCTCGAATCCGGGCAGCGGATGCTCGAGAAACTCGAATCGTCCGCCCACCTCGAAATGCTTAGACGAGAGGGTGAGTTCTGCGTATGTATTCGTGAGGATATCGTCCTTGTAAGTGCCGGTGCCAATCTTTTTGTCAACCTCCGGCATCAGTATGTCGCTCTGTATGCTTCCGTGCAATACAAGATAGTCCTTGTCCTTCTTCTCCCCGTCCTGTGCAAAGGCTGAGGAAGAAAACACAAGTCCCGCAAGCATCAGGCCCAAAGTCCTAAAGGAGAATGGTGTAATTCCCATAATTAAAATACTTTAATACTTTAATTTTTTAATATTTTAATTCTTCACCAGCTCTCTCACCTTCTCAATAAGATGGTTCTCGCCTCCGTCGGTATATCCCGAGCGTGACTCCACAATCGTGCCGTCACCACCGATGATAAACACGTGGGGAATCATCTGCACTCCCATGGCACGGCGGAACTCGCTGTTGGGGTCGAGAAGTATGTCATACTCCCACTCCTCGCTATCCACCAAGGGCTTCACCTTGTTGATGTTCTGAGCCTGGTCGATACTGATGGCGATAACCTTCACTCCTGTCTCCTCCTGCCATTCGGCATACTGCTCGTGGATGGCCTTCAGCTCACGGTTGCAGGGCTTGCACCATGTGGCGAAGAAACTGATGATAAACGGCTTGCCGTCGTTGTTGAGTTTTGAAGTGTCGATGGTCTTGCCGTCGAGGGTCTTCAACATCACTGAGGGTAACTGCGCCGACACCGTCGTGCATACCATGATTAGCATTAAGGCTAACAAAATTCTTAAGTGTTTCATAACTATTTCTATATGTTTTTGGTGCAAAATTACACAATTTCTATTAAATAATGCTTTATTTCCTTAGAAAAAGTGCCAATATTTTGAAAAATAAATATTTATGGTGTAACTTTGCACTGAAATTTTAATTTTATTAAGTAATAATACTATGTCAAAGAATGGATTGTTAGCCAAGACATGCTTGCTGGTGGCAAGTTTGTTCGGTATGATGACGGCAAAGGCACAGACTAATTCCGGTGCCGTGCTCACTCCTTATACCATGAGTGACGGTTCCACATTCCGTGCCCTTTCCGACAATGGCAAATGGGCTATCGCATACGGAGCCAATGATGCAACTTCACAGGATGCATACCCGAAACTTATTAATCTTGAAACCAAGGAAATCACTAATCTCGCCGATGAGAATGGTGCTATCGTCAGCAATGCGGGCGACGTGACCGACGACGGAAAGATGGTTGTGGGTTCATACAACGGTTATCCCGCGACATGGAATCCGCAGACCAAGCAGTGGACCAAGGTGGCTATTCCCGAGGGATGCGATGCCGGACGTATCAATGCGGTTACACCTGACGGAAAGTATGCCGTGGGTACTTGCAACAGAAGTTCCGACTGGCTGTATGAAGAGCCGGTGATGTGGGACTTGTCAACTGGCAAGATTATCCCCGTGAACATTCCCAAGTATGACACGTCAAATGAATACCAGAACATGACCCGCTTCACGGGACTGTCTGCCGACGGACGCTATATCTGCGGATGTATCAGCTTCAGCTATCCGCAGGATGTGGTGTATTTCTTCTACGACCGCGAGACATCTACGTTTGATCCCGTGGTGTTCAACTTCGACGAGAATGCCAACATCAAATATACTCCGAAGCATGACAACGTGTATGGACTCGACGGCATTTGCGTAAGCCCCAACGGCAAGTGGATTGCAGGTGTTCTTTACACTATGGCTGACGAGCGCGCTCCGTTCCGCTATAACACCGAAACCAAGGAGATGGAGTATTATCTTGATGCAGAGGATATTGACAAGGGATGCGTGAGCATCGACAACGAGGGTACTGTATATGCTGCCACTCCTGCCGTCAATCCCAGCCGCTCACTGTATATCCGTCACAACGGATTCTGGTATGGTATGGACGAACTGCTCAGCCAGGTGTATGGCATCAACTATTATAACCACACGGGCTATCAGGCTACTGGTCTAACCATCGGTGTTTCGGCCGACTGCAAGTCGATGGTGTCTATCGCTTATATCAACTCGGAGAACTATCACGTCACTCTGCCAGAAACATTCGGCAAGGCTTGCGAGAAGGTCAACCTGCTGAAGAAGTTCACTGTGTCGCCTCTCGACGGTGCTGCTCTGGCTAAAGTGTCAAACATCACGCTTACGTTCAGCAGGAATATCGAGGTGCTCGGCGAGAAGTCTGACATCGAACTGAGGGATGAGAATGGTGAGGTCGTCAGAAGCGGCATTCAGTTTGCGGTTAATGCCAACAACTCCAAGATTGTTAATGTCGGTTTCAGAACCTTTACGCTTGATGACGGTAAAGAATACTCTGTAGTTATTCCCGCAGGAACAATCTGCCTCAAGGGAGACAAGACACGCACTAATGAGGAAATCGTAATCAAATACAAGGGATATGGCGCGTCGGCTCTGACTAACACTGCCGTGTCGCCCGAAAACGGAAGCACCTTGGGCGAGTTTGACATGCTCACAAGCCCGGTGGTGTTCTCGTTTGACACCGAAGTGGTTGTCGCTGCCGAAGCAAAGGGTTATTTATATAAGGTGGGCGAGGATGAGCCTGTTAGTGAGCTGAACATTCTTGCAGGAAAAACAACTGAGACATACAAGCAGGTGATGCTCTATCCTACCGCTACACAATATTTATATAAAGGTAGCTCGTATAAGGTGGTTCTGCCCGCCGGTGCAGTCACTGACCTCAGCGGAAGCGTAAAGAACACTGAGTGCAGCGTGACATACGAGGGTGTTTATGAACGTACTTACGAAAGTGACGACACCAATATCTTTAAGGAGAACTTTGATGTGGCTCTTGGAAGCATGATGCAGTTTGACGGTGACAACAAGAATCCGACATCTGTGTTTAAGGAATATGGATTTGCCAAGGGAACTGGATGGACATGGGCTGCTGATGACGACTATTCTAACAAGTGCGCCATGTCACATTCGAAATATGTGCCCAATGGCAAGTCGGACGACTGGTTGGTTACTCCACAGCTTGAGATAACAGGAAAGAATGTGTTCCTCTCATTCAAGGGGCAGGGCTTCCAGCCTGGATTCACTGATAAACTCAAGGTGGTGATCCTGGCTACGGACGAACAGATTAACGACCTCGATGCCGACGTGATTAAGAAGTTCAAGGAAGGGGGAGATGTTGTGTTCAACGAGCAGATGATACCTGGTACTACAGGTACTCTCGAGGGCAACTGGAAGGAGTATTCTGTCAACCTCGCCGACTATGCCGGCAAGAAGGTTCATATCGCCTTCGTTAACGAGAACACTAACCAAAGTGCCCTGTTCTTGACTGATATCACTGTTAGTCAGGTGTTTGACGTGCAGGTGGGGCTGAAGGGCATTGAGACTTATCAGATTGGTGCCGCTTCGCAGAAGGTTAAGGGTGAAATCAAGATTCTCAACGAGGAAAAGACATATAATCAGGTGAAGCTGCAACTGCTTGACTCAAAGAGAAACATTGTGGATGAGCAAGTAAAGAGCGGACTTGAACTGAAGAAGGACGACACTATGGAGTTTGAGTTCGAGAAGGAACTGCCACTGGAACCAGGAAAGCAGAATATCTTCTATGTGGATGTTGACCTCAACAACGGTGAGACTGAATATGAAATGGCTGTAGCTGTGAAGAATCTCTCGTTCAAGACCACAAGACGTGTCGTCGTTGAGGAGGAAACCGGTCAGGACTGCTCCAACTGCCCGTTGGGACACCTCGGATTGGAGAACCTTGAGCGTATCTATGGCGAGAATGTCATACCGCTCTGCTATCACACTTATACCGGCGATACCTACGAGAGTGGCATGACCTCTTATACCCAGTCGTTCCTCGGACTGATGGGTGCTCCACAGGCTATCATCAACCGTTATCAGGGCATAAGCTCACCGATGTACCGCGAGGTTGTGGCGGGTGAGAGCAAATACTCGTTTGTTTCGCCCGAAGCTGACTGCTGGCTCGACAGGGTGAACTACCTTATGGGATTCCCCGCTGATGCTGACATAAGCGTGTCGGCTACTTACAACAAGGACACCGACGTGATGAGAATACCGTTCAACGTGCGCTTTGCACTGGATGTGGAGAATGCCAATATGGGACTTTTCTGTGTAATCACTGAGGATAAACTGGATGGATATCAGCAAAATAACCTGTATAACGTCACTGCGGAAAACCTCGGTGAATGGCAGGCCGGAGGCATCTACGGCAAGAGTGCCGTGTATCCATATACATTCAACGATGTGGCCCGCAACTTCTATCCTGCCAACAACTACTACGGCCAGACTGGCTTGCTGCCGCTGAATATCGAGAACGGAGTGGAGAACAAGGGCGAAATCTCGTTTAAGGGAGCTGATGTGCTCACTCAGGTGAAGGATATCAACAACTGCAAGGTGACGGTGATGCTCATCAACGTGGCTACAGGTGAGCTGCTCAACTCGGCACGCGCCAACATCGAGATGACCACTGGCATCAACGGAGTGACTGTGGACGAGCAGCAGAACGGTCCTACATATATATATAATGTGGGCGGACGCGCTGCCAACGAGGGCCTCGTAATCATGAAGCAAGGTGATTCTGCCAAGAAGGTGATTAAATAATCATCTCTTCTTGACCTCTT
>JALFIX010000122.1 GCA_022775105.1 Prevotella sp.
ACAAAGCGGCAGCATTGCCTCCTAATACTCCTTTGGAGAAATACAGGATGCTTCTGCCTGACAAATGGAAAGAAAACCGTTAAGCTCGCCTCTTAGCGGTTTTTTTGATATATGCAATACGTCATCGTGGAGACGCTTACAACAGAGTGTCCATTCCTGGTAGTAATCATCATAATAAAATTCCATGAAGTCGTTGTAATTGCTATAACTTGATGGTGTTTTTGTCCAATAAGAAGCAGTTCCTTCGTTATTAACCACCCAACCTTCATCATATCTTGATACGCAGAGACTTGCAGCCAATGGCAGGAATATCTTGTTGCCATTAGTTCCTGTGAATTCAACCCCCTGTACATCATTAAGGGTTGCCACGCTATATGAACAGTATGTTTCTAATTCTTTGAATTGTTCTAATGTTGGAACGTCGTAGTTGGAGCCAAGTGCATCAATTACATCCTTGGAAGAGAAATCTCCGAGATAGTATTCCCCGTAGTCGGTAGGCTGTTCTGCACCAAGATTGCAACATGACCATAACGTTCCACTGGGTAGTCCTAAGTCTATGACATGTGGGTGTTTATCATTTTCACATTGTGAATATACATTTATCACACATAACTGTATCAATAATAAGATAAATATTTTTTTCATATATTTGGAATAAAAAAGGCGTGCAACCATTCTTTTGCTTGCCTTCTTTGTTGGTTACCGCCAAGTGACCTTTCATCCTACAAGCACAGAATAGTCCACGCCCAATGAGCGTGAACCTTCAGTCTGCTTGTCCTCGGATGATGAATGATTGGCGGTATTCACAAAGAAGAGAACAAGAGCTAAAAGCTCAATATTTTATATTATGTCCTTTGTCAAGTTTTCAGAACGGAAACGCCGAGTTAATGATTTTGAGGCTTGAGCCTCTTGATTGTTTTCTCTCATTGGGATGTCAGGAAGCCTTTGGCTCTGATGTCCCGCCCGCGTTTCTGTTTTTTTCAATATCTGTTTCTTATTATTCACTTTTTAATTCAACATTGTATTCTGTCTATGTCCCTATATAATAAATAGGTGGTAGGAATGAATACGTGTTCCTACATATATTCTTTAGCCGTATTCATCAAGTCATAGTACATCAAGCGCGTGCTCAATGGTACGTCAGAATCAAGATGACGGTAGTCTTTTTCTTGTTGTTCAGTGCTGAACACTGTCTTAAAGTCGTTTTGCTCATAAAACGCCATGGTTGCTGGCTCATTATAAGCATCCACTATCATAAAGCGGCAATGTCATCAAGATGTGCTTTAGCCAACATACGACGCAGTTTATCAAAACCTCTTTCAAGAGCTTCAGCTTCTGCTTTTTTTTCTTCCTCCGTGCGGTTGAGATACCGCTGATAATTAGCCTGTGCCTCAGCTTCGAATCGCTGAGCCACTTCGCCAGTCAGCACAGGTATGGATGCTATCGGTAGTGCCATAATTATTATGTATTTTATAGTTCAACCTAATATATTTCCTTGCAAAGATACGCATTTTAATTCGAACGCCAAAACATTTCTTTATTTTTTTCTATTATAGGAGCAAAAAAGTGGAGTTTCCACTACAACTTTCTATAAAATCTTTTGGCAAAACAAGTTAAATTTTGATAAACGCTTGCAGAGAAAGAGAATAATGCATATCTTTGCAAGCATGTTTGAAAAAGAGATTAAGGAATACGAAAGAGTGCGTGAGGTGTATCAGAAGAACGTGGCTGAGAAAATGAACCCACGCGACTGGATGGACTATAACGAGATTCTTTTTTCGGCACACTCATGTGCCATCGAGGGCAACTCGTTTACAGTAGATGACACCCGCATTCTTCGTGAACAGGGTATGGCAATGGTGCCTGTGGGCAGGTCGTTGCTCGAATGTGCTGAGATGGCTGACCATTTCAGGGCATACGACTATGTTGTTTCTCATCTCAACCATCCTTTTGACGAGTCATTGCTGAAGGAGGTCAATAGGCTTGTTATAGAGCATACGTTGTCATACAAGGCTCCTGATGCCGTTGCTGGTGAATACACCACCGAGGATATGGCGGCTGGAGACACCGTCTTTGGCGATCACAACGCATTGGTTGCGAGGGTGCCGTCTCTGATGGCATCCACTGAGCGTGCCATTGCGGATGGGGTTCATCCGATGATAGTGGCAGCCCGATTCCATGGCTATTTTGAGTATTTACATCCTTTCCGCGACGGAAATGGCAGGACGGGAAGGTTGATGTCCAACTTTATACTGATGAGGGCGGACCATCCGATAGTCATTATCCGCAAGTCAGACCGCCAGGATTATATAATGTCCCTAAAGCAGATACGCGAGGAAGGTACCGACGAGTATCTCGTTGCCTTCTTCTTCCGTGTTGCGATAAACCGCATGAATGACGAACTGTTACAGAAAGAGCGCAACAGCCGACATACATTTCTGTTCTGACACAAACTCTTCATGCCAGCAAATCCCATTATTCCACCACCACCAGCCTTGCGGAAGTTGCGGAACTGGTGGAATAGGTGGAAGATGAAATCAGAAGAAGCGCCCGTTCCATTCTTTGCCTTTTGTGAATAGATGTAGATTAATATGGTCGGATTATCTCTTCAAACAGTGCGTCCATTGTCACTGTTGATTGGAAGATGCCGGAATACATACCATAACGTAGGCCGTATGTCGTGACAAGAACATTGTGCAAGGCATGCCTTGTCTTGGTGAAATGACGGAATGTGGCTGTGCGCTCGCGCAAATGACGCTCGTAGTCGGCAGTCACTGCGAACTCCGACTGGCTGTATTTCATCTCGCACAAGTCGATGACCTTGTCGGCTCTTTCCAGTACAAGGTCTATCTGGGCACCATCCCACTCGGTTCCATCTCTGTCAGTCTGTCGCTTGCACGACCACGCACTGACGGAGGTAAGCACCCCCGATATGCCCAAGGCTCGACGTATCTGTGAAAGATGATGCAGGCAAACTTGCTCAAAGGCATATCCCGCCCATGCGTTATGTTGAGCGTCTTTGATATTTGACCAGAAATGTTGGTCAAGCCCTTCGTCATGGCGAATAAACTTTGTGTGGAAAAGTGTAAACATGTCAGTGAGTTGATACACCGCTCCACGCTCCTTTTTGCCAAAGGCATAATAACGCCGGATGAAATCACATTTGCACAGGTTGTCAAGTACAATGCTCAGCCCTCCACCGTCACCGATATTTCCCAATGACTCCTTTATCTCCTTTAGGGTCAAGCCCTTTGATTTAGTGGCGATTGCCTCCACAACCTGCCTGTAAATAGCAGATGACTTGAAAAGAGAACGAAACAAAAAGTCATATTCTGTCATAAGAGGTGCTCCGTGGGCAAAAAACAGTGAGTCGATGTTCTGGCTGAAAGTCTTGTTGCGATCGAGCATATCCAAATAATAAGGTATGCCTCCCATTATCATATACGCTTCGAGTATCTGATAGCGATTCCATACTATACCCTTTGCCTCTTTCAGGAAATGCTCCACCTCACCAAGGCAAAATGGCGCAAGGTATATGGTGCGTGAGCAACGGCCATAAAGTCCGCCCGTGTCACCTATTATCTTGTCTATCATCCATGATGTGGCAGAACCGCAGATAATCATTTTCATTCCCCAACGAGCTGATGCCCAGGAATTCCAGAAGTAGCTGAATGCCTGGATGAAGTTTGACTTCGGTGTGTCCATCCATGGCAACTCGTCAAAGAACACCACTATACGTGGCTTGTCGAGTTTTTCGAGATAACCGCGCAACAATTCGAAGGCATCAAACCATGACTTGGGTACAGGAACGTCCTCTCCTGAATATTGGCGCAGCTGACTGGCAAACAGTGCCAGTTGTATGCTTGCCGGCGTCTCAAAACTTCCAGTGAAATAGAAATCGAACTGGTCATTAAAGAACCGGCGGACAAGAAAGGTCTTGCCAACTCGTCTGCGTCCATACACCGCCACCATCTTCGCCTCTTTTTCTTCCATTATATAACGAAGTGTGTCCTGTTCATTTTTTCTGCCTATGATACCATTGCCTTTGTTGTTCATAACACTTGTATCTCTAATTATGAAATTTAATTGATTATCAAGTGCAAAGATACAATTTTTCCCGAAGACAACAAAGGATTATTCATCCGTAATATAGTTTTTTAACATAGTTACGGCAGAATTATATTAAAATAACTCATCCGTAACTATTAATTATATACACTTACGGATGGGAAATAGTATTCATTTTCCTCCTCCACCACCACCAGCCTTGCGTAACTGGTGGAACATTAAACTTAACGCAGAAATGCTGTATATTGGTTAAATTCACCCATTGAAATAGCCAATAACTAAAAAAAACTTCGTTAAAAAAGATAAGAAATGCAAGATTTCCTATGCTAATCTTGCATTCCTTATCTTTTATTTGTATTTTTGCACCGTCATTCCCTCATAAAAGTGTGGTGATACACCAATTATTCCCTCATAAAAATGAGGTAGTTGGACAATTATTCCCTCATAAAAGTGTAGAGTATGAATAGATTTATATATGATGAACTGAAAAAATGGAAGCAGTCGGAGACACGCAAGCCTCTTATGATGTATGGCGCACGGCAAGTGGGCAAGACATATATCATCAAGGAGTTTGGCGAACAGGAGTACGA
>JALFIX010000183.1 GCA_022775105.1 Prevotella sp.
ATGGCGCAAGCAAAGCCACAAGCGGACCGAGTCCGGCTATGAATGCCACAACGAAAGCCACGAGTATGCCGTATCTCAGCCATTTCTTCTCGCCGGAATAAGAGAAGCGTGACTTTTTATTCTTCCTCCTTCCGCTGACCCACGAGATGATGTCCTGCATCACACCGAGCGGACATATCACCGAGCAATACAACCTGCCCACAAGCAGAGTGAGCACCACCAACGCCACTACCGCAACGACATTCATGGCGAGCAAAGCCGGAAGGAACTGCACCTTGGCGGTCCATCCCAACCATTCCTGCACTGTCCCCGTGGAATCCACGAACAAAGCCGTCACCGCAAGGAAAAACAGTGCGGCAAGGAAAATTCTTATCTTTCGCAACATAGCATCCGTTTTAATTAAAAATTATCTCTGATTATTCGCCATCTTCAGTTCCATCAGCGACACGTTCTCGTTGCGGTATCTGGCATTGGGATTCTTCTCCTTGCCGTCGGGCCATGAGCCTTCCTCCTGCTCAATGAACTGTATCGCCTTCTGCGGGCAGTTTTGTATGCAGGCAAAGCAGAACTCGCAGTTGCCCTCCATTCTCACTCCCCTACCCGTCAGGTCGTAGTTGCCTCGCGGACAGACGTATGTGCAGATGCCGCAGTCGATGCAGTCGTCAGTCACCCTGAAGTATTTCTCGCTTCTGAGCAGGAATCCCACCTCGGGGTCGATGCCAGTGCGCTCAAGGAATCCCTTGTGCTGGTCGCGCTCCTCCTGTGTCACCGGTTCGTGCCACTGCCTGCGTGCATCAACGTCGGCAGCAATCTTCTTCAGGTTTTCGGGTATGTGCTTGTCAATCTTCATCTGCTCGTTCATGTCGAAATTGGGCAACCAGTTATCAACCATGATGAGCGTGCTGATATAATGGAACTTATTGCCGGCCTTCCTGGATATATCATCCCATATCTCCACCGAACTGCACTTGCGGTTGCCGTAGGTAAGCACCGCAAACAGATAGTCGGCCTTCAGTCGGGCTTTCTTGATGAACTGCCTCACCATATACGGCGGCATGTGTCCATACACGGGATATACAAGTCCTATCTCGTCGGCCTCAATCTCAAACTGCTTCTTGCGCATAAGTTGCGGAATGCTGAGCATCTCGCCGTCCTTGCCCGCAAGTTCGCGCGCCACATAGAGGCAGTTGCCCGTGGCCGAGAAATACAGCACCACCCTTTTCTTACCCATTCCCGCGCATGAGGTGAGGGCGACAGCCTCCGTGGAAGCCATCATCACCGCCAATGCCGCACTTCCCATCATCTTGATAGCCGTGCGCCGTGATATTCCATTATTCTCTTTCATGTCCAAATACTTAACTTTACTGTACCCTTCGGCCAGTGACCTTTGGTTCGCAAGTATCTTATTAAACACAAAGACACGAAGACACAAAGTTCTTTTTCACCCTGATGGAATAAAGCAGCATCGCTGCTTGTTACAAAGACCACAAAGTTTTTACCCCCATAAGGACTTTGTGGCGACATTCATGTCGCTCGTCACCTTTATTTCCGTGATAAAACCTTTGTCCCTTTGTGTCTTTGTGTTTTAAATCTACATGCGAAACTTCAATATATATATAAATACGGTGCAAAAATAAGCATAAAATCCGACACTCGCAAGCCTATGTGGTATATTATTCTGCTTTTTTTCTCAATTTATCAATTTTTAAGCATTTCATATATCATTATATAAAATAAAAATGCTACTTTTGCAGATAAATTAAGAATTTACATATCTATGGCAACAGAAAGAAATCCGGAACTTAGAAGCGCGTGGGAATTCGTTGAACACACGGGCACAAGCATATTTCTCACAGGCAAGGCTGGCACTGGCAAGACCACATTCCTGCGCACAGTGGTGGAAAGAAGCACCAAGCAGATGGTTGTCGTGGCTCCCACAGGTGTGGCTGCCATCAATGCCGGTGGCGTCACCATCCACTCTTTCTTTCAGTTGCCGTTGTCGCCATACGTCCCCGGTGCCGACGTCAAGAAAATATTCGAGTTCGGCAGAGAGAAGCGCAAGATTATCTCGTCGATGGACCTGCTTATCATCGACGAGATAAGTATGGTGCGCAGTGACTTGCTCGACGCCATCGACTCAGTGCTGCGCCGCTATCGCAACCACTACAAGCCGTTCGGCGGTGTGCAACTGCTCATGATAGGCGACCTCGCACAGCTCACCCCCGTGGTGACTCCCGAGGACGAGGAGATATTGCGCCCTTACTACGACACTCCATATTTCTTCGGCAGCAAGGCCCTGCAGCAGATAAGCTATGTCACCATACAGCTAAAGAAAATCTACCGCCAGGCCGACACCACCTTCGTTGACCTTCTCAACCATATCCGCGATGGGCATCCCACAGCCGAAGACCTCGTCACACTGCACAAGAGATACAACCCCACATTCCTGCCCGAAGCCAAGGACGGATATATCCGACTGACCACCCACAACCGCATGGCAGACGAATATAACGACCACGAGATGCAACGCCTCAGCTCGCAACCCTTCACATACTCGGCTGTGATAGACGGCACATTCCCCGACTATTCCTACCCCACCGCATTCTACCTCACCCTGAAAGTGGGGGCGCAGGTGATGTTCATCAAAAACGACGTCAACGGAGAATACTACAACGGAAAAATCGGGCATGTGGTGGCATTGGACAAGGAAAACATCAAGGTGAGATGCATCGGAGAGAGCAATGACATTGACGTGGGCATGCAGGAATGGGAGAACGCGAAATACTCCATCAACCCCGAAACCCACGAGATAGAAACCGAAGTGCAAGGCGTATTCCGCCAATATCCGCTACGACTTGCATGGGCCATCACCATCCACAAGAGCCAGGGACTGACCTTCGACCGCGCCATCATCGATGCCGGACACTCCTTTGCCCCGGGGCAGGTGTATGTGGCGCTGAGCCGCTGCCGCAGTCTCGACGGCATCGTTATAGTGTCGAGAATAAACGAGTCGGCAATCATCAACGACGACCGGGTGGACAACTACATCGCCAAACAGGAAGAGGAAGCCGAGCGCAGCCTCCGGCAACTGCCGCAGCTGAAGCAGGACTACTACCGCCAACTCATCATCGAGCTTTTCGACTTCCGCAGCCTGCAATCCGCCGAAGACCGCTTCCTGCGACTTATGCTCGAATTCTTCTCTGGCACCGACCCCGTGCTTGCCCAACTACACCGACAGACAGCAGCCGACCTTAAACAGAAAGTGACTGACGTGGCGGTGAAGTGGACCAACAGCATTGCCGTCACCACCTACGAGCAGCTCAACGCTCCCGCAGTGCTTGAGCGCATAAGGCGCAGTGCCGAATATTTCTCGAAGACCATCGAGGCAGTGCTGTCAAAGGCCATCGAACTGGGCGCAGAAGTGAAGTCGAACAACAAGCAGGCGGTGCAACGCCTGAAGGACACATATTCAGACCTCTCCCATCTCTACCGCTTCCATCTCCTTCTGCTCAAGGCCATAGCCGAGAAGGGATTCACCGCCGCCACCTATCTCAAAGAGAAGCAGCACTCGCTCGTGATTGCCATGGACACCGCCGTCAGCAAGGGCAAGCGCATACGCAACAAGGAGAAGAAAGAGAAGAAACCGAAGGAAGAGAAGGAAAAGACATACGTTACGAGCTACAAGCTCTATCGCGACGGCATGTCCATCCCCGACATTGCCGCCGCCCGCAACCTCACTGTCTCCACCATCTTCAGTCATCTCGGCAGATACGTAGAGACCGGCCAGATAAAACTCGAGGAAATAGTACCCCAAAACCACATCGACATCATCCGCAAGGCAATAGCCTCAGCCGGACCAGAAGGAGGTTTTACGGCCATAAAAGCCCTCTGCCCCGACGACGTGACGTATGAGGAGATAAGGTTGCTCAACGTTAAATCAAAGATTACTTCCGAAACTTGAGACAATTATAGCCAAATCGCTCAAATTTCCATCGATTTGGCTATAGTATAAGCCATTCTTTAGCCAAATCGCGTTAAATTTCATCGATTTGGCTAAAGAATGTTTGGCTGATAGGAAAAATTGTCGTATCTTTGTCTCCCGAAAACAAACAATGAATTGTATGGAAACATTTATCGGAAGAAAGAATGAAATCAGACAACTGACGGAATATTACAACTCAGGCAAAGCGGAATTTGTTGCCATATACGGCAGACGACGCATTGGCAAGACATATCTCGTGCGCAATGTATTCCGTGACAAGTTCTGCTTTGATATGTCCGGCTCTATCGGAGCAGGCATCGAGGCACAGATGTCCAACTTCGTGCATGCGCTGCATGACTATGGCTACTGCTCAGACGTAGAGCCAAAGACATGGACGGATGCGTTCTTTGCCCTGCGTTCTCTACTCAAGGAGCAGATAGGCAAGGGACAGCGCCTGGTTTTATTCATCGACGAACTGCCATGTCTCGACACGCCTAAGTCGGGTTTCCTGCAGGCTTTCGAGCATTTCTGGAACAGTTGGGCTTCCGACCACAGTGAGATTATGCTCATCGTGTGCGGCAGTGCAACGTCGTGGATGGTAAGCAATCTGATTGACAGTCACGGGGGATTGCACAACCGCATAACCCACGAGATTCATCTCGCCCCATTCACGCTGGCAGAAACAGAGGAGATGCTTCTTGCCAACGGATTCGCATGGCACCGCCTGTCCATTCTACAGGCATACAGCATCATGGGAGGCATACCTTATTATCTTGGATTATTGGAGAAGGACAAGAGCCTGGAAGCCAACATCGACCGACTGTTCTTCGCCGGACGTGGCGAACTGAAACGGGAGTATAACCGGCTCTATTCGTCGCTTTTCAAAAATTCCGAGATTTACATGAATGTGATTGAGACACTCGCTTCATGCAAGAAGGGATTGACACGCAAACAAATATCCGAGAAAATAAAGACGGCATCGGGTGGCACACTGACGAAAGTCATCAGAGAACTCGTGAACTGCGACTTTGTAAGGGGATATAACACACGCGAGCGAAAAATCAAGCAAAAGGACCAGATATACCAGCTCACCGACCTCTACACATTATTTTATATGCAGTTCTGCCACAAGGCAACTACCGACGAACACTACTGGACAAACATGATGGGCAAGCCTGTGCAGAACACTTGGTACGGCCTATCATTCGAGCGCATCTGTATGCTGCATATCCCGCAGATTAAGAAGAAATTAGGCATCGACCGTATTCATACGGAATACTACTCATGGAGAAGTCGAGAGTCAGTGTCTGCCGCCCAGATCGACCTTATCATCGAGAGGGCGGACAACCTGACCAACGTATGCGAAATAAAGTATTCCCAACTGCCTTACTCCATAACCAAAGAGGAGGACTCGCGAATCAGAAACCGCATAGCCGACTTCGTCAGTGAGACAGGTATCCGCACAGGCATCCTGCCCACGATGATTACAACCTTCGGCATCCGCAACAATGCCTATTCATCAATTGCCCAGATAAGCCTGACGATGGACGACCTGTTTGAGTGACGTGACATATTGGAAACGGCTATCTAAACAAGTCTTCCATTGTAAGTTGGCAATGAATATCACCAGAATAACCACCGGGAGCCAAACCGAAGGAGGTTATCATTGTCACGAGCACTGCTTTTTCCGTGCCAGTTTCCCTAATGAATGTTTCCACGCGGTTCCGTATGCGCATATCTTCCTCTTCGGTGATAACGTATGGTGCATTGGAATACTTCATCTCGCACAAATTGATCGTGTCGTCGTTTCTGTCAATGAGCATGTCTATTTGCGCGCCTCTTGTGAGTGTCTTTCCTGTTGCGGCATCCTTATTGCCCCTGAAATACCATGAATGTACGCTGCTTACTACAGCGGAAAATCCGAGTGCTTCCTTAATTTGTTTTACGTGCTGCAGACAGACACGCTCGAAAGCGCGCCCTGCCCAACCATAGTGAATCGATGTGCCTGCGGATGAAGTCCAGAAATGTTCGTCGCCGTTTGTGTTCTCCGAAATAAAGTCGAAGTAAAATAGCGTGTAGTTGTCAATCAGCTGGTATGTGGCATCTTTCGTTTTCTTGCCTATTGCTGAATATTTATGTATAAATCCACACTGTTCCAATTCATGCAGAGCCTTTGAAAAGTCGGTGTTGTCAGTAAGTCTGGATGCCTTCAACAGATCTTCTCTTACCATACCCATTTTCTTCTTTGCCAAGGCTGTTATGATGGCGATATGATGCCGCGGTCTCTTAAAAAGCGAGGCGTAAAGAGCATCAAACTCTTGCGTGAGTTCACCACTTGGTTGGAAGAACATGCGGTCGAAGTTTTGTGACACACTCAATCCCTTTTTCAGGAAACTCCAGTAATAAGGTATTCCGCCGAGAGCCATATAAGCTTCAAGTATCTGCCTGTCCTTGTAACCGAGTTTTTTGGCCTCGCAGTATTGCTTACATTCCCTAAGCGTGAAAGGCTGGAGATGCACCTTGCATGTAAGGCGGTTGTGAAGTCCGCCATAGTTCATCACGACATTGTCGATAATCCATGAAGTGGCACTGCCGCAGATTACGAGTATAATATCCTTGCGCGTCGTTGCCCATGCGTTCCAGAAATGGTCGAGAGCACTCACGAAGTTGGATTTCGGAGTATCCATCCAAGGCAGCTCATCAATGAACACCACCTTTTTCCTGTCATTCTCGGGAAATTTCTTCAGGAAACGCCACAAGAGTCCGAATGCCTCAGACCATGTCTTCGGCATGGCACTTCGTTCCATTCCTGCCAAATACAATGATTCCCTGAAGTCACTGAGTTGCTGTTTGCGTGTGGCGCCATTAGTACCCGTGTGCTGAAAGACGAAATAGTCTTTATAGACCTCTCTGATAAGAAAAGTCTTGCCCACACGACGTCTTCCATAGACAGCCACAAACTGTGATTCCTCAGCCGACAGCAATGCGTCAAGCCTCTCCATTTCATATTCTCTGCCGATAACCATAATCGTATATATTGTAATGCTTTTATGGCTGCAAAGATACGAAAAATATTCCGATAAGTCGTGGAAATGTGTGATTTTTTAATAGATTTCCACGAATTATCACATCATTTAGCGTATTTCATGTGAAAATTGAGTGAGGTGAATCTGTTAATTATTAGTAGTAAATAAGCATTATTTTGGACGAAAAGACTACAATTAGAAATTCTTCATCGTCCTGCCCCTTTTCCTCCTTTCGCGCGGCATCAATCCGCTGCGGACACTCGGCAAGATGACTCCAGCAGTACTCATGGCACTGTTCACCAAGAGTTCCGCAGCAACATTGCCCGTGACGATGGAAACCGCTGAAAGGCGACTCGGAGTAAGTTCAAGGGTGGCACGTTTCGTATTGCCCATCTGCACCACAATCAACATGAATGGCTGTGCGGCATTCATCCTCGTCACCTCGCTCTTCGTGATGCGGAACGGCGACATCGAGCTCACCCTTCCCACAATGCTCCTTTAGCTCCTGCTTTCGGTGGTCTCAGCGATAGGTAATGCCGGAGTGCCGATGGGTTGCTTCTTCCTCACCCTCTCGCTCATGACGGGCATCGGCACCCCCGTGGCAATCATGGGCATCATCCTTCCCGTATATACCATCATAGACATGATAGAGACAGCCGAAAACGTATGGTCGGACTCCTGCGTTGCAGCGATGACCGACCATGACGTTAGCAAATAGCATCTCACTTTATTTTCATCATCTCCACGGGCTGCACCTTCTGCGCGTCAAGTGGAGCTGACTGGTATTTCACCTTAGCGAAGTTTATCGACTTGAGATCGAAGCAGCGGATGGTGCTGTTGTGCATCGTGCGATAGTAGATGCGGCGGTTGGTGATGTCGGTGGCTACGGTCCACTGGGTGGCACTGGGGATGTCGGGAACTCGCTGACCCTCGGAGAACTGGATGCCCGTCGGGATGTCGAAGTTGTTGAGGATGTGGAATGCCTGCATGACGGTCTTCTCAGTAGTGGCGAGTTTGGGAGCCGTGGCCTGGAAGAAGGCGGCACGCACAAAACGCGACGGGGGGGTCATGTCGCCGGGAATGCCATGCAGTCCGCCGCCCCCACCGAAGGCGGTGAGAGTGAGGTCACCGATTTCGCGGGTATGAATAGGACCTGCAAAGAGATTGGTGTAGTTGTTGAGATTGGTGATGTGCCAGTCGAATCCGGGGGAATTGGTAAGCACGCCAAGCTTGTTCTCATAAAACCTGACCTGTTTGCCAACAATCTCAAGCACAACCTGACGACCGCCTGGTTCAGTGATGCGCCAATGGACAGTGGAACCGCGAGGGTCGATAGTCACGACATGAATGCCATAGATGGCATTCTTGACCTCATTGATGGACTTGAAGTTACTTAGGATCCACGACACGAGCTGCAAGTCGCTCACAGTCTTTTCCTTGTTGGCATCACTGTAGGTCTCATACTCCCCATATCCAGGGAAATAGAACAGGCCGGCGGCAAGTCCCGCCTCGTTGATACCCTCGACGACAAACTCCGCCTGCTCGACGGCAAGACCTACATATCCGTACTTGGCCGTGAACATCATGCCTTCCTTCTGCCCGTTGGGCGTGAAGGAACGCTGCGAGTAACCTCGCGGAACAATTGAATACTTGCTCTCCAAGTCGTTGCCAGCCCATTCGATGGTGCGGGCAGTAACGGTTGAGCCACTAATCGTTCTCAATGTGATGCCAGTGCAAGCATTCGCATTCTGTGAAAACGACGAAACTACGGCAAATACTGCCAATAAAAACAATCTTTTCATAATAATCCTCCTTTTGTTAAAGATAAAACCTTTCGTTGTCGCTAATTTTGCTGCAAATATAGTAATTAATTCGTCATGTTGTATAGTTAATAGGCTTAATTTTTCTAAAATGTGCGAAAATGCCTGGAATTATAGTATTCGCTTCTTCATATAGTTGTAACGGTTTTGTAATATACGTTGCTTACCTTTGCAGCCGAAATAAGAAAAAGCGATTATATGAGACTATTTTTTATGGCTATTATGCTTACAGCCGCAGCAGTAGGCGAAGCACAGGAGAAAAAGACAGAATTCACTCCCGAAATCCACGGTACAGTGAGGTCGAAGTATGAATACCAAACCGAGGAGGGCGAAGGCCGCTTCGAGGTGAGAAACGCCCGTATCAGCATCACGGGCAAGGTGATAGATGCCGTGAGCTACAAGGCGGAGATTGACCTTTCGGACGAGGGAAATATCAAGATGCTGGATGCCTACACGCGTCTGACACCGGTGGAGAACCTCAACTTCACCATAGGACAGTTTCGAGTGCCGTTCACTATCGACGCCCACCGTTCGCCTCACCAGCAATACTTTGCCAACCGCTCGTTCATAGCCAAGCAGGTGGGCAATGTGCGTGATGTGGGTGCTTCGTTGGGATATAAGGTCAAGGGCAAGGTGCCGGTGATACTGGAGGGAGGACTCTTCAACGGGTCTGGACTGACCAACCAGAAGAACTACTGGACAAAGAAGATTAACTTCTCGGCCAAGGCTCAGGTCTTTCTGCCGCAAGGCTTCAACGTCACACTCAGCACGCAGAAGATTTCGCCTGCCGACAATTCGGTGATGATGTATGACGCAGGCACATACTGGCACGCCAAGGGTTGGCACATCGAGGCGGAATATCTATACAAGCACTATAGCAACAACGTGTTTGAGGATGTTCATTCGTTTGACGGCTTCATCAATTATGACATTCAGACAAAAAACAAGGCCTGCTTCATAAAGAAAGTGTCACCGCTGGTCAGATATGACTTCATGAACGACCACAGCGACGGCACTTCGATAAACGAAGACGGAACATTCAACGTAACAGACTACAAGCGTCACAGGGTAACAGCGGGTGTGACTCTCAGTCTTGCCACCCCATTTGTGTCAGACATCCGTCTCAACTTTGAGAAATATTTCTATCGCGACGGTGCAATAGCCAAGCCGTCAGAAAAGGACAAGATAGTTCTGGAGTTCATGACCAGGTTCTGATTGTAAATAAAACATAAAAACACAAGTGAAATGCACCGTTTTCAGCAATTTATTCGTATATTTGCAGCATCAATAAAAATATGTAATTGCAAATATGATGGAATGGATTGCTGAAAACGCTTGGATAGTATGGGCTGTTGCTGCCGTGCTATGCCTTATTATGGAACTGATGAGCGGCGGACTTGTGCTGCTCTGTTTTGCAGTGGGAGCCGCAGGGGCTGCCATTGTCTCTCCCTTTGCGGGAATTGCCGTTCAACTGGTTGTATTCGTAATTGCCACACTGGCATCCATCGCTGTGGTTAAGAAATTCTTTGCACATCGTCATGATAACGAGGACAACGCCGCAGGACGGGTGAGCAATGCCGACGCCCTTATAGGACGCAGGGGCAAGGCTGACAGCGACATCAGGCGCGGAGACTACGGATGGGTGGCGATAGATGGTGACGTGTGGAAATCAAGGCTTGACGACGATGCCGCTGCCGACATCCCCAAAGGCACTACCGTGGAAGTAACGGCAAGGGATAGCATCATCCTGACCGTAAGAGAAGCCCGCCTTTAATCTTTAAATTTTTTAATCTTTTAATTTTAAAATAGTATGACCTACGTATTGATTGTCATCGTGGTTTGCATCCTGTTGTTTGCAAAGATGGCTCTTGTCATCATCCCACAATCAGAAACGAGAATTATCGAGAGGCTCGGACGCTATCATGCCACTCTGAAGCCGGGTGTTAACATCATTATTCCTTTTGTCGATAGGGCCAAGGACATAGTGGCAATGGTCAGGGGACGATATGTTTATACCAACAATATCGACCTCAGGGAACAGGTGTATGACTTCCCGAAACAGAACGTTATTACAAAGGACAACGTTCAGACGGAAATCAACGCACTGCTCTACTTCCAGATTGTCGATCCATTCAAGGCTGTTTATGAAATCAACAACCTGCCCAACGCCATCGAGAAACTGACGCAAACCACACTGCGAAACATCATCGGAGAACTGGAACTGGACGAGACCCTCACCAGCCGCGACACCATCAACACAAAATTGCGCGTGGTGCTCGACGACGCCACAAACAAATGGGGTATCAAGGTGAACCGTGTTGAGCTTCAGGACATCACACCTCCCGAGAGTGTGCTCACCGCAATGGAGAAACAGATGCAGGCTGAAAGAAACAAGCGTGCCACCATCCTCACCAGTGAGGGAAAGAAGGCGAGCGACATCCTGCAGTCGGAAGGTGAGAAGATGGCTACCATCAACCGCGCCGAGGCAGAAAAGCAACAGGCTATCCTGAAGGCAGAGGGCGAGGCGCAAGCCCGTATCCGCAAGGCTGAAGCAGAGGCTATCGCCATACAGAAAATTACCGAGGCTGTGGGGCAAAGCACCAACCCCGCCAACTATCTTCTGGCACAGAAATACATCATGATGCTTCAGCAGGTGGCTGAGGGCGACAAGACCAAGACGGTTTATCTGCCATACGAGGCGACAAACCTCATGGGAAGCATCGGTGGTATCAAGGATTTGTTTAAGGAATAAGGAGTTAAGGAGTTAAGGAGTTAAGCCAAATGCAGATGCGCTGATATCCTGTGCTCAGACTAATGGCTTAACTCCCAGCGACCACAGGGAGCTATAACTCCTTAACTCCTTAACTCCCAAAGCATTGAATTCTTCAGTACTATTTCTGTTGCTCCGGCCTTGCCCTTTACATATTCGCCGGCCTTGGCGCCACATTCCTTAAGTAATTGTCGGTCGGACATAAACCGCTGCATTGCGGATGCAAATGTCTCATAGTTGGTTATCTCTATACCGCCTCCCGAGGCAAGCAGTTCCTGGGCTTCCTGAAAGCGCTTGTTGTTGGGTCCGAAGAACACCGGCACATCCCATACCGCCGCCTCCAACACATTATGTATGCCAACTCCAAAACCGCCGCCTACGTATGCCACCTCGCCATAATGATATATGCTCGAGAGAAGTCCGAAACAGTCAATTATCAGACATTGCGCCTCGGCGGCTGTCTCCGGTGTAGCCCTGGTATATCTCACTGACTTGCGATTGAGCTTGGAAAGAATCTGCTGCAGATGGTCTTCGCCTATGACATGGGGGGCTATTATCAGCTTCCACTCGGGATGCTCATTGAAGAAATGTATGAAGATGTCCTCGTCGGGCTGCCAGCTGCTGCCTGCCACAAACACCGGACTATCCTGCTTGAATGCCTCAACAAGAGGGAGGTGTTTCGACTGTCCCTTGATTTGCAGCACGCGGTCGAAACGCGTGTCGCCACTGACAGTAACATCCGTTATCCCTATCGTGGAAAGCAACTGGCGGCTCAGTTCGTTCTGCACGAAGAAATGAGTGAAACACCGGAGCACACTGGCATACTGCCTGGCATACCATTTGAAGAAAACCTGGTCGGGACGGAAAATCGACGATACACTATAAGTAGGAATACCACGATGCTTAAGTATGTGAAGATAGTTATACCAAAACTCATACTTGATGAAGAAAGCCATCACCGGCCTCACCAATCTCAGGAAGCGTATGGCATTTACGGGGGTGTCGAGCGGCAGGTAGCATATTATGTCGGCACCCTCGTAATTCTTGCGCACCTCATAGCCCGACGGGGAGAAGAAGGTCAGGAGTACCTTGTATTCCGGATGCTCCTGGCGCAGACGCTCAATAATGGGGCGTCCCTGTTCAAACTCTCCGAGTGAGGCGGCATGAAACCACACATATTTCGCCTCCGGGTCAACCTTAGCCTTGAGCACCCCGAATGCGGCACGCTCGCCGCGCCACATCTTGCGGACTTTCTCGCTGAAGATGCTCGCTATGGCCACCCCCAAGAGGTAGAAATATATCGCTATGTTATAAAGCATTCTTATTTACGTGATAACTGTTACTTGTATCAGCCCAATGTCTCAATGGCACGCTTCATGCGGTCGAGCGTCTCCTGCTTTCCGAGGAATGCCGAGATGTCGAACATGCCGGGTCCCTTGCCTTCTCCCACGAGAGTGAGGCGCCAGGCATTCATGATGTTGCCGAGCTTGTAGCCCTTTTGCTCTATCCACTGGTGAACGACAGCTTCCTGATTCTCTATCGAGAAATCGTCGATGCCTTCAAGCACTTGCATCAGTTCGGTGAGCTGCTGGGCGGAGTCTTCCTTCCAGCGCTTCTTGCGTGTCTTCTCGTCATATTCAGTGGGAGCAACGAAGAAGAACTTGCACAGGGGCCACAGTTCCTTGACGAAGTTTACGCGGTCCTTCATCATCTCCACCACCTTGGTGATGCGCTCCATTGACTCCTCAACGCCGTTTTCTGCCACCATGGGCGCAAAGATGGATGCTATCTCCCCGGCACTCTTTGCCAGTATGTACTCATGGTTGAACCAAATACCCTTCTGATAGTCGAAACGTGCACCGGCTTTGCTGCACTTAGTGATGTCAAACAGTTCGGCAAGTTCATCCAGTGAGTACATCTCCCTCTCGGTTCCGGGATTCCATCCCAAGAAGGCAAGGAAATTAATCACTGCCTCAGGGAAATATCCGCTTTCGCGATAACCGGAAGAAACCTCGCCCGACTTCGGGTCGTGCCATTCAAGAGGAAAGACGGGGAAACCAAGACGGTCGCCGTCGCGCTTGCTCAGCTTGCCCTTGCCCTCAGGTTTGAGCAGCAATGGCAGGTGGGCAAACCGTGGCATGGTGTCCTCCCAACCGAAAGCCTTATACAGCAAGACATGCAGCGGTGCGCTCGGCAACCACTCCTCGCCCCTTATCACATGACTAATCTCCATCAGGTGGTCGTCAACGATATTGGCAAGATGATATGTAGGCAACTGGTCGGCACTCTTGAACAGCACCTTGTCGTCGAGGATGTCACTCATAATGCGCACGTCGCCCCTGATGAGGTCGTCCACATGCACAGCCACTCCCGGCTCAATCTTGAACCTCACCACATATTGCTTGCCCTCGCTGATGAGTCTCTCCACTTCCTCCTTGGGCAGAGTGAGCGAGTTGCGCATCTGCATACGTGTGTGGGCGTCATACTGGAAGTTCTGGATTTCCCCGCGTTTTGCCTCCAGTTCCTCTGGAGTGTCGAATGCGATGTATGCCTTGCCGGCATCAAGCAACTGGTCAACATACTTTTTATATATGTCGCGGCGTTCGCTCTGTCGGTATGGCCCGTAGTTTCCTCCGAAGGAAACACCCTCGTCGAATTTTATGCCGAGCCACTTGAATGATTCTATGATATACTCTTCAGCACCGGGCACAAACCTGGTAGTGTCAGTGTCCTCGATTCTGAACACGAGTTCACCGCCGTTTTGGCGGGCAAACAAATAATTATAGAGGGCCGTCCTGACACCTCCAATGTGCAATGCCCCTGTAGGGCTTGGTGCAAATCGCACCCTAACTTTTCTCTCTGTCATAATGACTAAATATTATAATATTTGTGCAAAAGTACAAATAATTTTTGATTTTCAGCCATTTTTCTCAATTATTCTTTGTCAATTCGATTTTTTTTTGCATTTTTGCAGTGCAAAACAGATATAAAGGCAAAAATATGAGCTTATCCGGATTAAAAGACGACTTTTCGTGGCGTGACCTTCTGGTCAGAATAGGCATCACAGTTTTCACCGTGGCAATCATCTGCTGGATGATGCCAAGGGACAGTCGCAGTAATTTCAGAACAGAACAGGGGAAGCCCTGGAAGTACTCTGACCTTACGGCTCCGTTTGACTTCCCGGTATATAAGTCGGATGCCACGATGAAAATGGAGAAGGACAGCATTCTCAAGGCATACGAACCATATTATAAATATAATAAGGATATTGAAGCCGCCAATGTGAGCAGGTTTGTCTCTGACTTTACCGACGGTATCCCTGATGTGCCGGATGACTACATCAGCATCATCGCCAACAGGCTCCACCGGCTATACCAGAGAGGCATCATCGGTTCGGCTGACTATTCAAAAATGGGCAATGACACAACACGCACTATCCTTCTCGTTGACGGGAAGAATGCCGTGCCTATCCAGTTGGGGGATATTCTCTCAACCAAGGCGGCATACGAGCAACTCTTCCTCGACAAGACGATGGAGGTGTATCGTGCTGCCCTGCAGAAATGCAACCTCAACGAATATATTCAGGCCAACATCGTTTATGACAAGGAGAGAAGCGAGTCCTCACTCAACGATATGCTGGCAAGTGTGCCGCTCGCTATGGGAGTGGTGCAGAAGGGGCAGAAAATCATCGACCGGGGAGAAATTGTAAACGAATACACATACAGGGTGCTGGAATCGCTGAAAAAGGAAAACGAAAAGCGCAACAGCGACGAGATGCAGATAAGGCTGACAGTCTTGGGAGAATTACTGTATGTGCTGATGCTCATATCCTTCCTCACCATCTACATTTCGCTTTTCAGACGTGACTATTTCGACAAGCCACGAAGCGTGGCTATGCTCTATACACTCATCATTATATTCACCGGATTGACCTCGTTGCTCGTACACAACACCATCGGGCACGTCTATATCATACCTTACGCCATGGTGCCGATGTTCGTCAGGGTGTTCATGGATTCACGCACTGCTTTCTATGCCCATATCATAATGATTATGACGTGTGCGTGTATGCTGCAGCATCCCTTCGAGTTCATCATCATCGAGGCGGTATCAGGTCTTGCAGCCATCTACTCACTGCGCGAACTGCAGTATCGCTCACAGATTTTCAAGACGGCATTCCTCGTGGCTGCGGTGGCTGCGGTGATGAATTTCTCATACGACCTTATCAGAATGTCGGCGATGGAGGAATTTGATACAACTCCATATCATTATATTATTGTTAATGGCATACTGTTGCTTTTTGCCTATCCATTGCTGTATATTATCGAGAAGACTTTCGGATTCACATCCGACATATCGCTTATCGAACTATCCAATACCAATAATCCTTTGCTGCGAAGGATGAGCGAGGTGGCACCGGGAACATTCCAACATTCCATTCAGGTGGGAAACCTTGCCGCGGAGATAGCCAACAAAATCGGCGCCAAGAGCCAGCTCGTGCGCACTGGGGCCCTATATCATGACATAGGCAAGATGCTCAATCCCGCATACTATACCGAAAACCAGTCGGGAATCAATCCGCATGCAAGCCTCACCGAAGTGGAAAGTGCATCGATGATTATCAGCCATGTCACCGAGGGACAGAAGATGGCTGAGAGATACAACCTGCCAAGCGTGATACGCGACTTCATCTCCACCCACCATGGACAGGGAAAGACCAAGTATTTCTATATCAAATACAAGAACGAGCATCCCGACGAGGACATCGACGAACTGCTCTTCACTTATCCCGGACCAAATCCATTCACACGCGAACAGGCTATCCTGATGATGGCTGACTCAGTGGAGGCTACTTCACGCTCGCTAAAGGAATACACCGAGACTACCATCCGTGATATGGTGAACACCCTCATCGACGGAATGGTGGCTGACGGTTTCTTCCGTGAGTGTCCCATCACCTTCCGCGACATATCCTATGCCAAGACTGTACTCATCGAGAAACTCAAGACCATCTATCATGCCCGCATAAGCTATCCTACTTTGAATAAAGGGGAGATAAAGGAAGATAAGGGGGAGATAAAAGTGAATAAAGATTAATAATATTTAAAACAAATATTCATTATATGGAAATTCCGAACAATTTTATTACCTTTGCGGCGAATTTATGAAAATATTTGTTTAAATGAGGAAGATTAGATTGTGCTGCCTCACCATAATGGCGGCAGTAAACGTAATGAACGCATGGGCAGGCGGACTGCTCACAAACACCAACCAAAGTATTGAGTTCTTGAGAAATCCGGCACGCGATGCCGCGATTGGCATTGACGGAGTGTATAGCAATCCCGCCGGAGTGATATTCCTGGGCGAGGGCATACACGTGTCGCTCAATCTCCAGAATGCACACCAAACCCGCACCGTGGAAACCACGTTCCCTCTCTTTGTCAACAATGCCGGCAACCCGGGCCAGACTCTACATAAGTTCGAGGGCAACGCCGACGTGCCCATATTGCCGTCGCTGCATATAGCATACAACAAGGACAAGTGGAGCTATCAGTTCGGATTTGCCATCACCGGCGGTGGAGGCAAGTGCGAGTTCCCTTATGGACTTGGTTCATTTGAGCAGGTGGTGGGATCGCTCACATCAGTCGCTCCATCCATCAACCAGCTTTATCAGACGCTCGGCGCCTTTGGCATACCCGGAATGGCTGACCACAAGATGGGCGACAAATACAAGTCTGACTCATATATGCGCGGTCGCCAGTATTACTACGGATTCACTCTCGGAGCTGCGTATAAGCTCACCGACAACCTCTCTGTATATGGAGGCCTGAGAATGCTCTACGGCTCTGCCAACTACTATGGATATGTCAAGGACATCAACATCGAGCATGTAAATGCAGGACAGTCGGAGATGGTTAATGCCTCGCAGCACTTCACCGAACTTGCGGCTAATCTCAACAAGTATGCAGGAATGATGGAGGGTATGGGCAATGCCGAGGCTGCCCAACAGCTCGCCGGTGCTGCCACACAGGCAACCAAACTTGGTGTCGCTTCCCAGGATATCGAACTCAACTGCGACCAGACCGGATGGGGCGTTGCTCCTATCATCGGTGTGGATTATAAGACTGGCAAGCTCAACCTCGCCGCTAAATATGAGTTCAAGACACGTATGAGACTCAAGAACAAGGCTGCCAACAGTCTGAGTGCCGAAGGTATAGAAATGCTCGACAAGTTTGCCGATGGCAACAGTGTTGCCGAGGATTCACCGGCTCTCCTCACCGTGGGTGCCCAGTATGAGATTCTCCCCTCACTGCGCGTCATGGCAGGATGGCATCACTATTTCGACCAGGACACCAAGCAGTGGACTAAGGAAATGCTCGACGACACCAACGAGTATCTTCTCGGTGCAGAGTGGGACATCAGCAAGGTCATCACTGTCAGTGCCGGAGGCCAGCGCACACAGTATGGATTGAAGGATGCCGGAATGAACGACATATCATTCAATGTCAACTCCTATTCCTTCGGATTCGGTGTTGGTGTCAATGTCACCGAGAAGGTGAAAATCAATGCCGCCTACTTCCAGACACTCTATGACGACTACAACAAGGTGACAAGCGAGACACCGCGCATCAGCGACTCGTTCACCCGCACCAACCGCGTCATAGGTCTTGGCGTAAACTTCACGTTATGACAAGTTTTTAGTTCATATTGTAATAATACAAAAGATTATTATTCAATCCTCCCTGGCAGTGATGTCCGGGAGGATTTATTTTTGTCTTTTGTCCCATAACATCTAAAAAATCAAAAAAAACAAGCCGTTTTCTTTGATTTGTCAACAAAGTGGTGTATCTTTGCATCCTAATTTATATAATAAGGTAATGAAATCAAAGGAATTCTTCGGCAAGTTTCTAAGCAAATACCTGTGGGGAAACCTCTTGGCAATGTTGCTCACGGTTATCCTCCTGTGCGTGGGAGTCAAGTTCGGACTTGACATCTACACCCACCATGGAGAAGGTGTGCCTGTGCCTAATCTGACGGGAATGGACTTCAACAGGGCTGCTGACTTGCTTGAACGAAACGGTCTCGGGATAATGGTGAGCGACTCTGGTTACAACAAGAGAATGCCCGCCGAATGTGTGCTCGCACAAAGTCCGGGAGAGGGGACTAACGTAAAGAAAGGTCATACCATTTACGTCACTGTCAATTCTCCCTCTTCACCCACTGTGGCCATTCCCGACATCATCGACAACAGTAGTGTCAGGGAGGCTACGGCTAAGCTGACGGCTTTGGGATTCAAACTCCTTGAGCCGCAAGTAGTCATTGGCGAGAAGGACTGGGTGTATGGAATCGTCAGCAGGGGACGACGCCTGAATGTGGGTGACAGAATATCCATCGAACTGCCACTGACGCTATTGATAGGCAGCGGGGAATATGACGGTTCTGCGGACATCCACATCACGGATGAAGTCGAAGACGTGCATTTCGACACACCTGAGACTGATGACTTTGAAGAGGTTACCATGCCGGAATAAACATCAAGCAACAATTTTCATAATGGCAGAAGATAACATAAATGAATATATAGACGAGGACATCGACGAGGGACAGCAGCAACTCTATGAGCACTTCCGCTTTGAGGTGGATCCGGGACAGGTAGCCACAAGGGTGGATAAGTTCATGTGCGAGAAACTGCAGCACTCTTCGCGCAACCGTATCCAAAAGGCTGCCGATGCGGGATATGTGCATGTAAACGACAAGCCGGTGAAGAGCAACCACAAGGTGAGGCCGGGTGACGTCGTAACACTGATGCTCGACCGGCCGAGATTCGAGACTTCCATCGAACCGGAAGACATACCCCTCGACATAGTATATGAAGACGCAGACCTTATGGTGATCAACAAGCCAGCAGGAATGGTTGTCCATCCCGGATGCGGCAACTTCACGGGCACTTTGGTGAATGCCATCGCATGGCATCTGCGCGACCTGCCTTCCTACGACCCCAACGACCCGCAGGTGGGACTCGTGCACCGCATTGACAAGGACACCAGCGGACTGCTTGTTGTGGCGAAGACACCCGACGCCAAGACCTCACTCGGTGCGCAGTTCTTCAACAAGACCACCCACCGCCAGTATAATGCCCTCGTGTGGGGAAACTTTGTGGAGGACAGCGGCACCATCGAAGGCAATATCGGCCGCGACCCTAAGGACAGGCTTCGCATGGCAGTCTTCCCCGTGGGCAGCGACATCGGCAAGAGTGCCGTCACCCACTATCGGGTGCTCGAGCGTTTCGGATATGTCACCCTCGTGGAATGTATCCTCGAAACCGGAAGGACACATCAGATCCGTGCCCACATGAAGCACATCGGTCATCCGCTGTTCAGCGATGAGCGATATGGCGGCACGGAGATTCTGCGTGGCGAGAGGACTGCCAATTACAAGCAGTATGTGAACAATGCCTTCAAGCTCTGTCCGCGTCAGGCTCTGCATGCCCGGACCCTCGGTTTCGTGCATCCCACTACCCACAAGCAGATGGACTTCACGTCGCCTCTGCCCGAGGATATGGAAGCACTGATACAAAAATGGAGAGGGAGGGTTAGGAATTAAGAATTAAAAAATTAAAGGATTTAAGTTCATACATTAATATATTATGGAACAGACAAAAAGAAAAGTAGCCATCATTTGCGGTGGCGATTCATCGGAGCACGACGTATCGCTGCGCTCCGCTCAGGGGCTATACTCTTTCTTCGACAAGGAGAGGTATGACATCTACATTGTTGACATCAAGGGACTCGACTGGAAAGTCGATCTCGGCGACGGAACATCATCAAAGATTGACCTCAACGACTTCACATTCAAGAAGGACGGGAAAACGGTTTATTTCGACTACGCATACATCACCATCCACGGCACACCGGGAGAAAACGGAATACTTCAGGGCTATCTCGACATTGTGGGAATACCTTATTCCACCAGTGGAGTGCTCGTAGAGGCAATGACTTTCGACAAGTTCGTGCTCAACCAGTATCTGCGCGGATATGGAGTGAGCGTAGCCGACAGCCTGCTCATCCGCAAGGGATATGAGGAGGTGGTCAGCGAGGAAGAGGTGGAGAAGCGCATCGGTATGCCTTGCTTCGTAAAGCCAGCCGCCGACGGCAGCAGTTTCGGTGTCTCCAAGGTTAAGAACAAGGACCAGCTCGCTCCTGCCATCCGCAAGGCCATGCTCGAAAGCTCGGATGTTATGGTGGAGCAGTATCTCGAAGGAACTGAGATTTCCATCGGATGCTACAAGACCAAGACCAAGTCGGTAGTACTGCCTGCCACTGAGGTTGTCACAGACAACGAGTTCTTCGACTACGACGCCAAATACAACGGCCAGGTCAAGGAAATCACACCAGCGCGCCTGAGCGAGGAAACGTCCAAGCGCGTTGCCGAGCTCACCAGCCACATCTACGACATCCTCCACTGCAACGGCATCATCCGCATCGACTATATCATCGGCAAGGGTATTGGCAGCAATGGCGAGCCGGTTGACAAGATCCACCTGCTCGAAATCAACACCACTCCGGGCATGACTGTCACCAGCTTTATTCCACAGCAGGTGAAGGCTGCCGGACTAAAGATGAGCGATGTGCTGACGGACATTGTCGAGGACCAATTTTAGGAATTAGGAATTAGGAATTAGGAATTAGGGGTTAGGAATTAGGAATTAGGATTTTTGTTATGAACATACCGGAGAAGTTTGACAGCATCCGGCCTTTCGAGCCGGAGGAACTGCATGATGTGTTCGGCAGACTGATTGCCGACGAGCAGTTCAAGGCCATTGTGGGATATATCTTCCCGCAAGTGCCGTTTGAGGCATTGACAGCCAAGTTAATGCAGTGTAAGACCAACCTTGATTTTCAGGTAGCTTTCTGCTATCCCTTCCTCAAGGACCTTCTCGCCAAGGCAAGCAAGGGCTGCGACATGGATTACTCCGCCATCGACAAGGGCGGAAGATACACCTTCGTCAGCAACCATCGCGACATTGTCCTCGACTCGGCTTTTCTGGATGTCATGCTCATCGAGGCGGGATTCAGCACCACATGCGAGATTGCCATCGGCGACAACCTTCTGGCGGCTCCGTGGATCGAAGACCTCGTAAGGGTCAACAAGTCGTTTATCGTGAAGCGAAGTGCCGGCATACGAGAGATGCTCGTCAACAGCCGCACCATGGCTGAATACATGAACTTGGTAATCAACTCGAAGCACGACAACATCTGGATTGCACAGCGCGAGGGAAGGGCTAAGGACAGTGACGACCGCACCCAGGAGTCTATCATCAAGATGATGGCTATGGGCGGCGAAGGTTCTATTACCCAGCGCCTACGGCAACTGAATATCGTGCCGGTGGCTATCAGCTATGAGTATGACCCCTGCGACTGGCTCAAGGCGCAGGAGTTCCAGCTCAAGCGCGACGTGGAGGGATGGAAGAAGACCAAGGCTGACGATGTGCTGAGCATGAAGACGGGAATAATGGGATACAAGGGTCGTATCCACTATCACTGCGCTCCCTGCATCAACGATTTCCTCGCCTCTATCCCCGAGGACACTCCCAAGACCGACATCTTCCGCATCATCGCCGAGCATATCGACCGCAACATACATGCCAACTATCGGCTCTACCCCAACAACTACATAGCAATCGACTTGCTTGAGGGTGGCGACAGGATGGCATCCAACTACACTCCTGAGGATAAGGCTACGTTTGAGAATTATCTCGCTGCACAGCTTGCCAAGATTTCCATACCCGACAAGGATGAGGCTTTCCTGCGCGAGCGCATTCTCACGATGTATGCCAATCCGGCGGTAAACCAAATGAAAATTAGGAATTAGGAATGAGGAATTAGGAATTAGGGATTAGGAATGAGGATACTTTGTCTTATATTCGCGGTGATTCTGCTCGCTGCCTGCGAGACTGACAGCTATGACAAGGGAGCAGGGGAAAACTCGCTCACTATGGGCGACCTTATGACCGCCCATGCCAATGGTGACAAGTCCATCGACTATATCACTACTGACAACGACGAAAAGCTCATTGTCAGCCAACCCGTTACGGCTAAATGGATTACCACTGCCGATTCAACCTACCGCACAGTGGCTTACTACAACAAGCTGGGCGAAGGCAAGGCTGAGATTATCAGCATTGGACTTGTCCCTACCGTCATCCCGAGAGACTCCGTTAAGGAGGTTGTAACCGACCCGGTCACATTCGAGAGCATGTGGACAAGCAAGAACAAGAAATACCTAAATCTCTCGATCTGGCTTAAGATAGGGAACACGTCCGTAGAAGATGCCCACCAAACCATAGGTATGCTGCGCACGGCTATCACCACTGCCGACGACGGGCGCACCACCACCCATCTCACCTTGCTCCACTCACAGGGAGAAGTGCCCGAGAAGTACTCCACACAGTATTTCCTAAGCATTCCTCACGACTCAATCCCCACAGACAGTGTCCGTCTAACCGTTGAGACCTATTCCGGACGTGTCGAGAAGCAGGTTGGGTGGTAGATTACTCATTGTTTTTTTGCCATGGCAGAATCACGGCAATGGTCTTCATCCTCATATAGTCTTCCGACATATACATCAGACCGCCGTAGGGATTGTCCGTTCCCCAAGAGTTTTTCATAATAAAATAAGTTTTCCCGCTTGCATTGCGGGCCAAGCCGACGATCGCCATACAGTGGTCGTCGGTTGTTTTGTATGATTCTATTCCTCTCTGTCTTTCCTGCTGCACGTCCTTGCCCTTGGGTAAATCCAAGTCAGCGATGCCTTTCCTGAAGCTGAATCCCTCTTCCGAGATGTCTCCTTCCCAACATACTCCCTTGCCCTCTCTTACAGCCTTCTCCACAATCGCCATCATCTCTTCTATCTTCATGTTATAGAACGAGTTGCGCTCCCAGTTGTCCGCCGTTTCCATCACGAACCACTCTCCAAAGGGATGATGCGTGCAACTGGCTATACCTATATACTCATCCTCCCGGCACACACTGTGGGCAAACTCCATCGGTGTGTATTGCGCACTGTACATATACACATTCCTCGGCCGGTGTCCCATTGAGTCGTCAAGCATATCGTCGAGTGTCTTTTGATACACCTTAGGTCCCCTCCTTGAGTTCACCGCCTTTTCCGCTATCAGTCGTGTCTTGTTGAGAATGATTCCCGTGGGCGCACCTCTTCCTTCCCTGTCGGGATAAGAGTCGTAAGGCACTATCCCGTCTTTCCGAATGATATTCAGCAGAGTCATGCCCATGCCTCTCGCGCTTCCCCTGTCCGCCCCTTTAGTCATCACGTTTCTCACATAGGCGTCCTCCATCAGCGCCCTCACCGCCCAAGCAGGCGAAAGGTTCACCGAGTCGCCCATCGAGATATGCGTGGTCTCGATGGCTGCAAGCATGGCGTAAGCCCAACAAGCACTGCCCCTCCCCTGATTCTTCACGGGAGTCATACCGTTGATATGCAAGATCCTCATCTTTTGAGGAATAATTCTCTGCGACTTTCCCCTGGAAGAATCTCCCTTACATCCGACAAGCACAATAGCCGCCAAATACATTATTATATAATATCCTCTATTTATAATCATACTTGACAAAGATACGTGTTTTTTTGTCCATAATCTAATCTTTTGTATTAATTATTTTTAAAATATTCAATTATTATCTTCAAAATTACACGGATTTGGTAATTTATGTGTAACTTTGCAGTGTTATAGCAAATATTTGCCGATGAAAATAGAATTAGATGATAGTCATTATGGAAACAAGAAATGAAAATATCAGGCCTTATAAACCTGTTCATCCTGGACATATTCTGAAAGAGGAATTGAAGTCAAGGAATATAAAACAGAAGGATTTGGCAACTGAAATCAATATGCAGCCCACTCACTTGAGCTCACTGATAAACGGACGACGTAATATGTCTGCCGATACTGCTTTAAAACTTGAGCATAGTCTCGGTATTCCTGCTTCTTTCTGGATGTCGCTGCAAAATGCCTATGAGCTCGACTGTAAATTCCAGAACCACGGCTCTACAGAATGCTCTGACAATAAGATGACGATTTCTGTTACAATTCCGTCAAAGGACAAAAATCTTTTGAGAGATCTTGTCGAGAAGTTTGGATGGGTTTGTGTATTTTAATATTGTAATTAATGGACAAAGATTTATCTCTATATGAAATTATGGCGCCCGTAGGCTCAAGGGAAAGCTTGGCGGCTGCCATTCAGGCCGGGGCCGACTCCGTGTATTTCGGCATCGGAAAACTGAATATGCGTGCCGGCTCTGCAAGCGCATTCACTATTGACGACCTGCGAGAAATCGCTGCCACATGCAACGAACACGGCATAAAGACCTATCTCACTGTAAACACCATAATCTATGGCGAGGACATCCCCACGATGCACGAAATTGTGGATGCGGCGCACGAGGCCGGTATCTCGGCGGTCATTGCGAGCGATGTGGCGGTAATGACCTACTGCAATTCCATCGGACAGGAAGTCCATCTCTCCACCCAACTTAATATCAGCAACATAGAGGCTCTGCGCTTCTATGCCCAGTTTGCCGACGTGGTCGTGTTGGCACGCGAACTCAATATGGACCAAGTGGCTGAAATCCACCGCCTTGCCATCGAGCAGAATATCTGCGGACCTTCAGGACACCCCATCCGCATCGAGATGTTCTGCCACGGTGCACTCTGTATGGCAATAAGCGGCAAGTGCTACCTCAGTCTCGCCAATGCGGGACGCTCTGCCAACCGTGGTGAGTGCATACAGATATGCCGACGATCATACGTGGTGACTGATGCCGAAACCGGCAACCAGCTTGAGATTGACAACAAGTATATAATGAGTCCCAAAGACCTGAAAACCGTGCGCTTCATCGACCGCATGATGGAGGCGGGAGTAAGGGTGTTCAAAATAGAGGGTAGGGCGCGAGGCCCCGAGTATGTATATACAGTTGTCAGGACATACAAGGAGGCTATACGCAGCGTGCTCGAAGGCAATTTCACCAATGATAAGAAAGACGAGTGGGACCGCCAGCTTGCCACTGTCTTCAACCGCGGATTCTGGGACGGATATTATCAGGGACAGACTCTTGGCGAATGGAACAAGAACTACGGTTCAAACGCCACAGAGCGCAAGGTGTATATAGGCAAGGGAGTGAAGTATTTCAGTAAGCTTGGCGTGGCTGAGTTCACCGTTGAGGCGGCTGACTTCAAACTTGGCGACAAACTCCTTGTCACCGGGCCAACCACTGGAGTGATGTATCTTGAAGCCAAGGAGATACGTCTTGAGTTCGACCCCGTTGACCATGCCCCCAAAGGCACCCACGTCTCCATCCCCGTTCCGGGAAAAATCCGCCAGAGCGACAAGCTGTTTAAGATTGAAAAAATGTAAATTATAAATTATAAATTGTAAATTATAAAAAAGATATGACTATAAATGAAATACAAGACGAGATAATCGACGAGTTCTCAGGTTTCGACGACTGGATGGACAAGTATCAACTGCTCATCGACTTGGGAAATGAACAGGCACCCTTGGACGAGAAATACAAGACCGAGAGCAACCTCATCGACGGATGTCAGAGCCGCGTATGGCTCCAGTGCGACTATGAGGACGGCAAACTCCGTTTCTCAGCCGAGAGCGACGCACTCATCGTCAAGGGCATCATTGCGCTCCTCATCCGTGTCCTTACCGACCACACCCCACAGGAAATCATCGATGCCGACCTTTACTTTATCGACCGCATCGGTCTCAAGGACCATCTCAGCCCCACCCGCAGCAACGGTCTCCTCGCCATGATGAAGCAGATGAAGATGTATGCCCTCGCCTTCAAGGCCAAGGGTATATAACCCAACTTTAATATTTTGATTTTTTAATACTTTAATTTCCGAAGGACAAGTGTTAGTCAAAACGTATTGCGCCGCCGTAATGGGGCTTGAGGCAATCACCGTCACTGTAGAGACCAACAGTGACCGTGGTGTTATGTTCCATCTTTCAGGACTTGCCGACGCAAGCATCAAGGAAAGTTATGACCGTATCAAGGCTGCCATCAACAACAGCGGGTTTAAGATGCCCATTGCGGAGATTACAATCAATCTCTCGCCTGCCGACATCCGCAAGGAGGGCAGTGGCTACGACCTCCCCCTTGCCGTCGGCATACTTGCAACATGCAGCAAGGTTGATAGCGAGCATCTCGGCGAGTACGTCCTTGTGGGAGAGATAGGCCTCGACGGTTCATTGCGTCCCATTCGTGGTGCATTGCCTATAGCCATCCGTGCCCGAAAGGAAAAATTCCGCGGGCTTATCGTTCCGCGCGAAAACGTACGTGAGGCTGCCGTGGTGAATAACCTCGATGTCTATGGCATGGACAACCTCTCCGACGTGATACATTTCTTCAACGGCACCAAGGATTTCTCACCCGAACGTATCGACACACGCACTGTCTTTTATCAGCAACAGAGCCAGTTCGACCTCGACTTTGCGGATGTCAAGGGTCAGGAGTCTGTCAAGCGTGCCATGGAAGTGGCGGCTGCGGGAGGTCACAACCTCATCATGATAGGTCCTCCGGGCAGTGGCAAGTCTATGATGGCAAAGCGCTTGCCTTCAATCCTTCCTCCCCTCTCGCTCCACGAGAGTCTTGAGACCACCCAGATACACAGTGTGGCGGGAAAGCTCAGTCGCGACACATCGCTCATCTCCCAGCGTCCCTTCCGTTCTCCCCATCATACGATATCTTCAGTCGCCCTTGTCGGAGGCGGCAACAATCCCCAGCCGGGCGAGATTTCCCTTGCCCACAACGGTGTCCTTTTCTGCGACGAGCTTCCCGAGTTCAACCGTTCAGTGCTTGAGGTTATGCGCCAGCCGCTCGAAGACCGCAGGATTACCATCTCCCGCTCCAAATACACTGTAGAATATCCCTGCTCCTTCATGTTCGTGGCGTCGATGAATCCCTGTCCCTGCGGCTATTATGGCGATTCCACCCACCACTGTGTATGCACCCCCGGTCAGATTCAGCGATATATGAACAAGATAAGCGGTCCGCTTCTCGACCGCATCGATATTCAGTGCGAAATCCAGCCAGTCAGCTTCAGCGACCTCTCGCGCATGCAGCCAGGCGAACCGAGTGCCTCCATCCGCGAGCGTGTCATTGCCGCCCGCAAGATTCAGGAGGAACGCTATCGCGACTGTCCCGGCATCCACTGCAATGCCCAGATGACCGAGCGAATGCTCCGCGAATATGCACAGCCCGACGACAAGTCCTTGGAAATGCTACGTATGGCCATGGAGAGGCTTAAACTCTCCGCCCGCGCCTACGGCCGCATCCTGAAGGTGGCGCGCACCATAGCCGACCTCGCCGCCTCGCCCCAACTCCAGTTCAACCACATAGCCGAAGCCGTGGGCTATCGCAACCTCGACCGCAGCGACTGGGCAGAACGGGGAATATAAGATTAGTCATCCAGAAAGGATTAGAACACATTTGCTTTTAGAACTTCACTGATGCGCTCCGCTATCCCGAACTTAAGCTCAAACTCAGCTTTCTGCTCTTCTGGTATAGCGGTAAGGCACTGTCTGAACAAAGCATTCTGTATCATCTTATTGGACTTGAAAAATTGCCTATGTCTTTACTGTCGGTCGCTCCATAGTGGCTCGTTCTGCCAGTTGTCAGAGGGGAAGCCCATGGCGGCCACATCGACACTCGGGTATTTTGCAAGCAAAGACTTGAACCTTGTGACAAATGTGTTGTTAGGATTGATAGTCTGCAAGAAATAAATGATTATCGACAAAACATAATATACTTTCTTTGTGTCACTTAGAATAGTGACAAACGGCAGACTTGTTCGACGAGGGACAATTGCGTTGATGCTTAGCCGCCTGTTCCATAAGCGACTGTGATGAGCGCATATATTGCGGACATAGACAATGGAGTGCAGCCATGATTCAAGGACGCTGTCGGACACTCCGTAGAAGTTCGCCACATGACGGCGTGCATGTCCTGCTCTGAGCCAACGGTACATCATTGAAAGTGTTCCAAAGGAACTAACCTCAAATGTCATCC
>JALFIX010000187.1 GCA_022775105.1 Prevotella sp.
ACCCTTGGTGCTGACGACGGCATCGGTGTAGCCATCGAACTGGCGATTCTCGAAGCCGATGATATCTGCCATGGTCCCTTGGAGTGTGTGTTCACACGCGACGAGGAGACACAGCTCACCGGAGCATCGGGCATGGAGGCCGACTTCATGACGGGTGACTACCTTATCAACCTTGACAGCGAGGATGAGGGACAGATATTCGTATCATGTGCCGGTGGACGCACCACGACAGCTACCTTTGCGCTCACAAGAGAAGAGGCTCCTGCCGACTATTTCTTTATGGAGATTTCAGTGAAAGGTCTGGTGGGTGGACACTCAGGAGATGACATCGAGAAGAAACGTGCCAACGCCATCAAGCTCCTCGCTCGCTTCCTCTATCAGGAGCGACAGCTCTGTCCGTTGCTCCTTGCCTCATTCAATTCGGGCAGGATGCACAACGCCATCCCACGCGATGGTAAGGTAGTGTTTGCCGTACCTCAGCAGGAGAAAGAGACATTGCGCATACATTGGAACATCTTTACCAGTCAGGTGGAGGATGAGTTCCATGTGAGCGACCAAGCCATGGTGTTCAACATGGAGAGCACAGACAGACAAGCAGTGATAGCTCAGTCTGTTGGCGACCATATCATCAGAGCACTTCAAGGCATCGACAATGGTGTGTTTACCATGTGTCAGGACGAAGCACTCTCATGGATGGTGGAGACATCGAGCAACGTGGCCAGTGTGGTGACAGAAGATGAGAAGATGACCATCGTGGCCTCTCAGCGCAGCAATGTGATGAGCAATCTCGACAACCAGTGCAATACCGTAAAGGCATTGTTTGAATTGGCAGGTGCCGAGGTCGTGCAGAACGACGGTTATCCCGCCTGGAAGATGAACCCCAACAGTGAACTGACGGCATTGGTGGTTGAGTCATACAAGAAATTGTTCGGCAAGGAGCCTATAGTAAGAGGCATTCACGCCGGACTGGAGTGCGGTCTGTTCTCTGAGAAATACCCCTCACTTGATATGGTATCGTTTGGCCCTACCCTACGCTTTGTACATACCCCGGAAGAGAGAATCCATATTCCTACAGTTGAGATGGTATGGAATCATTTGCTTGATGTTTTAAAGAATATTCCCTCAAAATAACAGGTAAAATCTGCGAATAACCAACTTTTTCGCACGTTTTTGAAAAAAAAGTGCGAAAAAGTTTGGTTGTTTCAAAAAAAAGCAGTACCTTTGCACCGCATTTGAGAGAAAGTGCTGCGGTTAAGGTAACGAAACCGATTAATTTATTGGAAGTTTGGGTGAGTGGCTGAAACCAGCAGTTTGCTAAACTGCCGTGCGGGTTACCGTACCGGGGGTTCGAATCCCCCAGCTTCCGCAGCCTTTCCCAGAGAGTGCATGATGGTGGATTCATCTAATGGTTAGGATACAAGATTCTCAATCTTGGCATAGGGGTTCGATTCCCCTATCCACTACTCACAATTCTCTTCACATCATTTTGGTGGATTCATCTAATGGTTAGGATACAAGATTCTCAATCTTGGCATAGGGGTTCGATTCCCCTATCCACTACTCCTCCTTTCGTTAGTGGAAGTCGTGACGCTGTTTAGCGGAGCGGCTTCCTTTTTTTGTTCTAATATTCCAAAAGCCGTATTCTGATCTTACCGGTGAAGCCAACAGTCACATCAAACATGTAACAACTGGCACCGTCGGGAATACACACAGTGGTGTCGAAATGAAAACCGTTAGAATCCACCTTGTAGAACTCGACATCGGAAAGTATGGCTTGCGAGAGGAATTGTGCAGGCACCTTTCCGTCGAAAAGAGACTTTCTGATATCCCTTGAATAAAGACATTCATTTCCCTTATATACACTTACGTGTACGATATTGTCATAATAGACATTGTCAACTTCAACGCCATCGTCATTGAAAGTAGAACGGTGTACCTTATAGCGTGTGGGGTTGATTGCCACATAGCAATGATACCTTTGGTTGTCGTATGTCACAACCGTGTCACGCTTCACAACCTCAGTGTAAGTGAGGATCTTAGGCTTCTGGGATTCAAAGATATGCGCATCCTCGGGATTGTCGCTTTTTTGCAACTTGACAAGGTCTGAATTAGAATTCTTGAACCACAATAAGTTTGCTGTTTGTTTAACAATTTCATACCTTTGTCGATTATCTCCCATGATTAGAGAATCCCCGACAATCTTAAAATAAGCCGGTTGGTACAAGGAGTCAGCATAATAGATAGTATCACCCTTAGCCCTGAAATTGACCTCCTGTGTGTCACTGTCAATCCACACTCCCTGAAGCATAGACTTGGCATTGGTATCCTCAGCAGTCTCAACAACCTTGTTTTCCTTTTGTTGACAACTGTTGAGCATACCAGCCGTAATAGCCATTGTTACTATGGTTCTAATATTCATTTAAAATAATCAATAAGGTTAGTTCAGAAAAGCTCCGCTTCCTTGAGCGATTTGGCATCCATATCCTTAGCACTCGTAAGCACATCCTTGGAGTCGATGGGCCACTTTATGGCAATGTCAGGATCGTCGAATCTTATGCTTGCCTCAGCCTGTGGTGCATATATATTATCCACCTTATATGTAAATATAGCTTCGTCGCTCATAACAAGGAAACCATGGGCAAATCCACGGGGAATGAAGAACTGTCGCTTGTTGTCCTCGCTAAGTTCCACCATGACGTGTTTGCCGAATGTGGGACTGTCCTTACGAATATCAACAGCGACATCCAAAACGCATCCCTTTATGACTCGCACAAGCTTGGCCTGCGAGAACTCTCCCTTTTGATAATGCAGTCCCCTGAGTACTCCGTACGACGACTTTGACTCGTTGTCCTGTACGAAACTCACCTTTCCTACATGCTCTTCAAATTCCTCTTTCTTCCATGCCTCGAAGAAATATCCACGGGCATCATTAAACACTTTCGGCTGGATAATCCAGACCCCTTCTATCTCTGTCTTGATGTATTCCATAAAACTACATTTTTATAAAATTCGGTGCAAAAGTAAGCATTTTTATTGGAATAATGAAAGCTTTTTGGCATTTTTCCTCAATTTAGGCTGATTTTATTTGGTTTTTTCGAATAATTGCAGTAATTTTGCAGTCGTGATAGAAATAGAGAGACATATAGAAATACTTTTGCTCGACAACGACTGCGTGATTGTACCTGGTCTTGGAGGGTTCACTGCACATCATGTGGAGGCTCGATTTGATGAAGCCGACGGTGTGTTTGTGCCGCCATTGCGTACACTCGGTTTTAATGCCCAACTGAAGATTAACGATTCCTTGTTGGCGCAGTCATACGTTGAAGCATACGACATCAGTTATCCCGAGGCATTGAGAAAGATTGAGAGCGAAGTGGAGGAACTCCGCCAAAGGCTTGCCAATGACGGGTATTACGAACTGACGGATATTGGAGTTCTTGAGATCAACGAGGACGGCAACATAGAGTTTACGCCATGCGAGGCGGGCATTCTCACTCCATCCCTTTACGGATTAAGTTCGTTTGAGATGCAGCCATTGGCGGTTGAAACCGCGGAAACTGTGACAAAAATAGTTTCCCAGGCTAATACCCCGAATGTAACTCCGATAACCACTACCCTCTTCGACCAACCAATGGTTGAGCCAAAGACAGAGGAATCGGATGCAATTGACAACAGTGGAGACGATGCTGAGAAAGAGGCTGAAAAGACGATATGCATCAAGGTGTCGTGGCTGCGCAACGCAGGTATTGCCGCTGCCGCCGCAATCGTTCTTATCCTGATGCTAATGCCAATGACACATCAGGAATTCAAGAATGTGAACATTGGAGACTTCAACGGCACGTCGTTCTTCAGCAAGTTAATGCCCAAAGACTCGCAGATGAATTCCATCGATATCAAGACAATCAAGGAAAGCACAAAGGATTCTGTGGCAAAAAAGGCTGACACCAAACCCGTCAAGGATACAATTGACATAAAACTGGAAAAGGAGCCAGTCGTGAAAACAGAAAATGCCGCAGTGGATTCCTTCTGTATCGTCATTGCAAGCAGTATTCCCAAGAGCAATGCAGAGA
>JALFIX010000234.1 GCA_022775105.1 Prevotella sp.
CAGTCAACCAAGGACAAGACAATGTATGGCGTGCGTCTCCATCAGTCGTGGAAGTCAAGTACCTATAGCGACGAGGGCTATCTCTTCCTGCTTTGGGAGTTCCCTGAGGACGGCAGCGACCCAATTATCCACGTGCGCACATGGCAACCTGAGATAGTGGGCGGAACAAGGCAAAAACCTGATGACAACATCTCGACCCTTGGAGGTTTCGACCTTTAAGGACATTGCAACAACTGAATGTTTATAATTAATTTTCCCCAAATATGAAGAAGCTATTGTTAATGATATTTCTTTTGGTGGCCTCTATAGTTTCGCTGTCTGCTCAGTCGTATATTTCCTATTCCCGAGTTGAGGACGAGGACATGATTGCCGACCTCAAAGGAGCAGGTGGTGTTCTTGTGCTTTCCAAGCGAGGCGACCTTGTGTTCTCAGTTGACAATGCCTCACGTCCAGTCATCACTCCCAAGGGTAAGCGCGACGACGGTCTATATGTATATGAGATTGTAGTGGCTAAGGAAGACAACCCTACACCCAAGGTTGAGGTGAGCAAGCGTGGCGATGTCGATCGTGTCTCGTTTGCCGTTACTACCCGCAAGGACTTCTTCCTCGCCTTTATGGTGGCTGAGGTGTCCAAACCTATCCGTTTTGAAGACCACAAACAGGCCAACGACATCATTGCCAACGACAAGATGGCTGCCGTGGAGATAACCTCAGCAATTGCCGACCTTGTTGTGGATTGTCCCAAGGAACTTGAGGCAAAGATTACCACCAAGACCAAGGATGCAGGGGTGAAAGAGACAGAGATAGTCATTCCTCTTGCCAACTACCACCGTTATCGTGATGCCGTAGAGCAGCTTTCGAAAGATGTAGAGCGTATGACCGACGACGTGGAAAAAGCAGCTTCAGAAGGAAAACTCGACGATTCCCAGCTTCAGGCACGCTTTGTTGAGATTGACAAGAAGGAAGCCGAAAAGGCCGAGGCTGAGAAGAAGCTTGAGGCAGTGTCGAAGATTGCAATATATGCCGAAGGCACCAATCGCCTCTATATCGATGTCAGCCAGCTCACTCCCCGCCAGAAGTTGGTGTATGGCGTGCTGCTCCGCACGGTTGTGGTCAAAGAGCATGTCAGCGAGTGCAGCGGATTTCTTGAGGAGGGCGGCCGTCTCTTCGGCTTGCGCCAGTATAAGGGCGCGCGCGAGGCCTTTGCCAAAGCTCTTTCCGCCAAGGATGCGCCTTCCGACATGCTTTTATCCATCAAGAGCAATATCTCACAGTGTGACTCATGCATACTCTATGACCGTTATTCAAAGGGCGCATTGGCACGACTCAAGGAGATGAAGGACAATGGAACCGGCAGTCAGGCTGACCTTGTCAAGTTTGCTTCGGCAGCCTCTGAGTTCATATCCCAACTTAATCGATATAATCCATGTGAATTCTATTCGTCACGCATTGACAAACTCAATAAGATGATCGAAGATCTTCCGCTCGACATCCGCTTCACCATTGCGCGATGGGTGAACGACGCATCTGGATTCTATGAGAATGGAACGTTGGGCAATATCGAGTTGTGGGGCGTATATACCACCGATATACCCAAGGCGCGCGAGTACGAGAAGGACAAGTATTTCCTGAAACTCGTGAGCAGCGACACCGCCAAGTATCGCCGTCTTGGTGAGACAGCACTCGACGGCACCCTTGTGCTCCATCTGCTGCGCAAGGATTTGCCTTCGGGCATATTGTTCCGTCCAGTGGGATATGGAAAGCATATTAAGATCAAGTATCTCAATATGCATGAGATAATGATGCAGTCGAAGGAGGAATACGACATGCGTCAGTTCAGAATGAAAATGTATTATATCAACAATTAAAACTTTTATAAGATGAAAAAAAACATTATTATTTCAGCAATTGTGCTTGTGCTGGCATCATTTTCCATGACGTCGTTTGCACAGACGGATACGGCACAGGTGGCCAAGGATTCGGCCAAGGTTGATCTCAACAAGGTACCGGTTTATCATGCCGAGAAGATTGTCAAGCTCGACGAGGCTGGCAATCAGTTGAAAAACGACGACGGCACACTCCAGTATCGTGTCTTCCTTGTCGATCAGTTTGGCAATATACGCAGTGCCGAGGCCGTTAAGAAGCAGCAGGCCAAGGTGCGCAAACTTGTAGCCACCGTAGTTGGCAAGGTGGGACTTGGCGCCCTTGCCGGTGTAGGACTTCAATTAGCGTCTAATGCTATAGAGAAGAAAAAGCAGAAGGCCGAAGACCTTGTAGTGGCTGGAGCTGCAGGTGCCATTGCCGGACTTGCTTGGGGATCTGACGATGTTGCCAAGGCAAAGGAACTTAAGAAGTCTCTCAAGGCTCAGGAAAAACTCGTAAAGGAATACCAGAAGTCATTTACCGACGAGGGTGAGCCCCGCAGTGCTGATGTGGATATGAACCATGTTGCCGGCATCGAGATTGTTAACAACAATGTTTCCAAGTCTGCCGAGGAGGTTAAGAATCTGCTTGGCAGCGGTGATTTCAATGAGCCGGACGACTCTGCATGGGATTTCTGATTAATACAATCGAGTGGGAATAACTCATCAAATAGTGCGACCCGCAGGCAACGATGCCTGCGGGTCGCTTCATATCATATAACGAGAACATGATAAACCGTTAAAGATTTATAATGAAACACGATATTTTCCCTGAATTTCATTTGTTTTTCAAAATAATGTGGTAATTTTGCAATGCAGAAAAAGTGTATGCTGCATTTACTACATATTATGTTTATGGAAAAAGAACTTAATCTATTGGAAAAAGAGTTCAGTCAGGACCAGATGAACCTTGTAGAAGAAAGGGCACGATTCGTGTCGTTCTGCATAGAACAATATGCCAAGGTTAAGAATATGCCAACAGAAGATGTGGTGAATATATTCGAGAAATATGACATTACGGAACACTTCTGTGAGTTCTTTGATGTGCTCCATACTCATGGGCATAATTGGTTGATAGAGGAAATAGATGAAATGATTAATGACAGAAAGAAATGAGTAAAATAACAATCACACAAGATAACCTGTATTTATTGCTTCCTGTCAAGATAGGGTGGCTTGCCAAGTGGATGGTTGAAGATAAAGGCATCAGCATCACTGATGCCATTAACCATATATATCATTCTAAGTTATACAAGAAATTGTCATCTGAGAGTACTAAATACTGGCATTTAGGCCCAGTGGATTTGTATGAAGAATTAAGGCAGGAATTGTAAATCAAGAGTCTGCCTATCCGAACGGCAGCCTTCCTTCCGTTAAAGGCTCGCACGCAAACATGTCCTGCATCTCCTCTTGGCCGAGGATTCTGAGGTCGGCGATGTGATTCCTCAGGTCGGCCTTTAGTCTCAGGTTTTCTATTTCTTCGCGCCTTGCCCTCGCCATACGGCAGAACTCCTCCTCACGCTCAATGCCGCAGAATCGGCGTCCGCACAGATTTGCGGCAATGCCAGTCGTTCCGCTGCCACAGAAGGGGTCCAGCACCCAGTCGCCCTCGTCCGTGCATGCCAATATGATGCGCGTAAGCAGGGCGAGCGGTTTCTGCGTCGGGTGCTTGCCACACGACTTCTCCCATCTGCCGATGGCAGGCAGTCGCCACACGTCAGTCATCTGCTTCCCGTCGTTAAGCCTTTTCATCACGTCATAGTTAAACTTGTGCGCCACCTTCTTTGATTTCCTTGCCCATATCACGAACTCCGTGGAATAGGTGAAGAACCGGCACGAGATATTCACCGGTGGATTAGTCTTCTGCCATGTGATAACGTTGAGGATGCGATATCCGAGCTGCGTCAGACAGTCAGCCACCGAGAATATATTGTGATATGTGCCCGAAATCCATATCGAGCCGTTGTCCTTCAGCTTGTCCCTGCACAGTCTGAGCCACTCCATGTTCCACTCCCTCATTTCCTCGGGCGTCTTTCCCTTGTCCCATTCCCCCTTGTCCACGCACACCACCTGTCCGCTCTGCAGCGATATGCCGCCGGTGGAGAGAAAATACGGTGGGTCGGCGAATATCATGTCGAACTTGAAGTCAAAGTCGGGCATTGTCGAGAAAGAGTCTCCCATCAATAGGGTGAAATCCTTTCTCGGCGACGCATAAAATGCCTTTTTGCCTTGTATGTCCAACTGATATTCCATTGCGGCTGCAAAGGTAATGGAATATCCTGAAATAATACACAAAAGATCATAGTTTGACTTTTGTGATCAAAAAAGATCAATTGGATAAATGGATGATATTCAAATGGTTATTGTTGATTTATACGATATGTTTGCCAATAGTCTATTGTTAATAATTGATCACGAAATCAAGGCGCATTTGTCATAAGCGTCTATATACGCCTCGTTCCAAGAACTCAATCAGCCCCTTGTCTCTTAGGAATTGCAATTGTTGCCTTATCTTGTCTTTAACGTGAGCATTGCCACGATGTTTTTCCTGAAGTTCGTCGCAGAACTCATACATCTCCTTAAGCGAGAACACATCCTCTTTCGCTCTTTCCACGCACGACAGTACATCCAGCATCCATCCTCGTGATGCGAGACTATTATTTTTAAGTTCCTTAATTCGTGCATAATCATCAATCACCTTATTGCGGTCAATTTCCTTGCCATCCTTTACAATGAAAATCTTTCCACTTTGTGGAATATCGGCGATATTTATGTTACATCCCACCCATCCGGCTCTACGTGCATTGTCTGACAATGGTTTGCGCTTTATGATTATTTCAGGAGTGAAGAAATGATTCGGTATAAGTATGAAGTTATTGATATATTCATCGATATGTGTCATAAACAGGAAGTTGGGATTATGTAAGTCGTTGAGGCGTGCCATCATCGTATCATACGCCCCATCATTAATAATCTTACCCAGTGAATCCTGATTTTTGCTTTTGAGCTCAAAGTCATTTTCACATTCCTCACAGCAGAAATCAGCCACAGGCTTGTTGGCAGTGTAGTGATGTAGATAAGGACGACCGCAAATAGGGCAGAACATATTCTGTTCTACCCACTTCTCTGTGGCAACCCTCATCTTTTGAGTGTTGCTCTTATACTCCTCGCATAAGCTATAATCCAATTTCAACTGCATACCGATTCATATTATATTTGTCTGCAAAGGTAAATAAAATCCTTGTTATAACAAAATCTTTTGTGATTTTTTTGATGTCTTACCACAATAAAACCTACATTATTCATTTGACACCTTTGACACTTGACACTTTGACACCAAAAGTGAGGAACTATAAATCCCTCACTTCTTCTATTGTTAAACCTGTGATATCGGCAATCATTTCCAATGTGAAACCGTATGATTTCATCTTACGGGCATTTGCTATTATGCCTTCCTTTCGTCCTTCCATGCGTCCTTCCATGCGTACGCCTTCAAACACGCTGATGGTGTCGCGGTATTTCTTGAGCGCCTCATCGTATTGAAGGCGTTCGGCACGGGTCATGCCGCTCACATCAGCTATGCTCTCGAGTTTCTTGAAAACGGCACTCTGTGCCGCCCATGGTAATCTGTTTAATGTTTCCATATTCTTTAACAAATAAATCCAACGTTCTACTTGATTCTCACATTCATCGGCCTCTTTCGTGAACAACGGGAGCTGTAGGAATATCATCCGCAACTTGTCGGAGAACTGCTCTGTAGTGCCTTTCTCTGCAAGGACTACATCCGTGCGGAACTGCTTCTTGAAATCCAGCGGACTGAAGTTCAGGAATGCCACAAGATATACAGAATCTATCGCATAGTTCCATGCCGAACCTCGTTCACCTTGGCGGGCTATCGACTCCGAGATATAGTATATACTCCTGTTCTTGAAGAATGGCTGCGACTTGTTTTGCATCTCTACAATAATCTTCTCTCCGTCGTCGGTCTCGCAATATATGTCGTAGATCAGCGACCTGTCTTCCTCACACAGGGCGGGTTGTTCCTTGTCGAGAAAGGTCAGGTTGGCGATGTGCTTCTCTCCCTCAAACAGACTGTTGAGGAAGTCAAGCAGCAGAGGTTTCGACAGCTCTTGTCCGAAGATTCTCTTGAAACCGACATCAGTGAAAGGATTAATGTATTTTGCCATATCACAATATTTTTCTGCAAAGATAGATAAAAAAATCCATATAGCAAACTTTTTCACCCTTTTTTTAATAATTAGACCTATTTATTTGAAATCTATTACATTGAATTGTCTATTTTCATTGCATTTGGGGGCATCTGATATACTTCATTCTTTCGAAGGCATGCTTCCACTTTCTCTTTGATTGAAATTTTAATTTCCATTTTGATTTATTGTTTAGTCAGCTGCTGTTATGCAGTTGTTCATTAATATATACCTGTTACTATGCTTTTGTGGGCATATTCAGGAATCAACTGCAAAGTAACAAAAAAATATTGAATTAATATCTATTAGATCAATATTTATATTTATTGATCAAAAATGATCAAAGGTAAATTAAGACTAACCAAACCGATTGGATGATTGAAAAATTAACAATAATTTCGCCTGTTTAATCAATTTCACGCAAAGTTATGTTAATTCAAGACAAAGGAAATCACATCGCAGTAGTAGAACTTTTTGCCGGTGTTGGTGGTTTCCGCATCGGATTGGAAGGTGCATCGGATGCTTACGAGACAATATGGAACAACCAATGGGAGCCTTCAACGGTGCATCAGGACGCATCGTTGGTCTATCGGGCGCGTTTTGGCTCTAAGGGACATTCCAATCAGGACATCAATCTTGTGCCGACAAAGGATATTCCCGACCATGACCTCTTGGTTGGAGGATTTCCATGTCAGGACTATTCTGTGGCTTCGACATTGAGTCGCTCTGGCGGCATTGAGGGTAAGAAAGGTGTGCTTTGGTGGCAGATATACCGTATTCTTGATGAAAAGGGAGAAAACAGACCGAACTATATATTCTTCGAGAATGTTGACCGACTGCTTGGCTCTCCTGCAAAGCAGCGAGGAAGGGATTTTGCAATTATACTTGCCTCATTGTCTGATTTGGGATATACGGTTGAGTGGCGAGTCATTAATGCTGCTGAATATGGTATGCCACAGCGACGCAGAAGAACGTATATCGTAGGTTATCGTGACGGCTCTGTGGTGGATGGGAAGATTGCGGAATTGGACAAATGGGTGTTATATGACGGAGTGATGGCCAAGGCATTCCCTTTCGAAGGCAAAGAAGGCTCTGTGTCCGAATTTAATATTGATGGCACTATCCGCGAGGTATCCGATGGCTTTAACAAAGGGCATAAGGACAGTCCTTTCGGAGATGCCGGAATCATGCGCTCACGTCATGTTTATTCAATAGACACCACTCCTGTATATGAGGGAATCCGAATGACTCTCGGGGGCAATCTCGTGGAGGAGGAACGTGTGCATGAAGAGTTCTTCATCCCCGAAGATGAAGTTGCAAAGTGGAAATATGAAAAGGGGGCAAAGAAGATTGAACGTACATCGAAAGAGGGATTCAAATACACATTCTCTGAAGGCGGTATGGCATTCCCCGACTACCTCGACCGCCCTTCAAGAACGATTATCACAGGCGAAGGAGGCTCTGCCGCTTCGCGCTTCAAGCATGTGGTATTGACCCCATCGGGGCGTTATCGCAGACTTATTCCCATCGAACTTGAAAGGCTGAATATGTTCCCCGACAACCATACCATGCATCCCGACGTGAGCGATGGGCGCAGGGCTTTCCTTATGGGCAATGCCCTTGTGTGTGGTGTAGTGCAAAATATAGGCAAGAGCCTTTCTCGTTTTATATACGAAAAAGAGCCTGTGTCAACAAGGCCGATTGACATGAAACGTGATGCACAACCAAGGCTCAGTTTCGACTTGTTTGCTGACATTGATGCAGAATTGAAGGTGAATGCTCCAAAGAAACAATTCAAGTTGGAGATGACAAAGAGTCTGCTGATAGGATTTGTTAAGCCTGACAACACGGAGTATTTCCTTGATGGCAGTCAAACAAAGATATATTATACTGGCAAGACGAAGTCGTTTCCTTCGACAGTAGCCTTAAACAAGTTGTATTATTTCATGCCGTATATCAAGGGAAAGGGTGTGCGTGATCTTTATCTCATACGCATTGCGCGCATTGGCTCGAAGGCTGAGGTACACAAGGATAGTGACGACAAAGACCCACGCTTGGTCTTTGATTTGGAGTTCCTTCAGAGCTTGCCTGAATACGTCCCCGTCAGACTTAATATGTTCAACACATATTGTGACACGACATTGGGCAGAATAATGGCAGAGCTAAAATAAGGTGTCAGACAATACAGTTTGACACCTTTGACACCTGACACTTTGACACCTCAAAGTGAGGAACTATAAATCCCTCACTTCTTCCTGTATTTATATCGAGATGATTTCGTCTTCTGGCAAGCCGGTGGCTTTAGAGATATCTGAAATAGACATGCCCATTGACTTGAGGTTTTGCGCGATGGCAATTTTTTCTTCCGCACGTCCTTCCCTCCTTGCCGTGTCAATCGAGTTCTTGATATCTCGGTAGGCCTTGAGGCTGTCCTCGTACTCGCGTAGTTCCTCGGGGGTGAACGTAGCTATTTCAGCCTCCTTGAACAGGCGGTCGAACACTTTGTCGCGCAAAGCCTTGGGGCGGCTCTCCAACTTATATAGGTTCTTAAGAACGAAAAGCCACTTGTCGTAAAGCGTCTCCAACTCGTCCTCCTTCTTATTGAACTTGGCAATCTCCACGTATATGAAATCTAGCTTCTTATAGAACACCTTGTTGGTCTTGATGTCGCAGAGCTTCACGGTGTGGGTTATCTCCTCCTTGTCGAAGGCTTCCTCCTTCATGTCGAAGTTCAAAAGAGCCACAGTATATACTCGGGAGAGCTTGAAGTCCCAGTCGGCACCTTTCTTAGCCTGTTCGCGAATGGGGAATGTGGAATAAAACAGGGAGCGGTCCTTGAAGAATTCCTGATAGGCATTCTGCATCTCAACGATGAACTTCTCATCGTTCTCGCCCTCGCAATACACGTCGAAGATGGCCTTGCGTGACGAGGCGTTGTCTCCGAAATGCTCTGTGTTGAGATACTTCACGTCCTTGATAACCTGCTTGCCGTCAAACAGGCTATTGAGGAAGTTGATCAGCAGTTCCTTGTTGGGAGCTGTGCCGAATATGCGCTTGAAACCGAAGTCGGTCAGCAGGCTGATGTATCTTTCTTCTATTGTTGCCATACCTTATTCTTTTTATTTCCGCTGCAAAATTACGATTTATTTTTGGAATCTGCAAATAAATGGTGAAAATTATGCATGTGATGGGTGACAAATATGAATAAGCGTTAGCCGCGGGCGAGACGCCCACGTCACCAGTGGCATCCGGATTGATAAATCTTTATCCCCGATAATGAAGTTGCAAAGTGGCTATGTTCAATACATATTGTGACACGACCTTGGGCAGGATAATGGCAGAGTTAAAATAAGGTGTCAGACAATACAGTTTGACACCTGACACTTTGACACCTTGCCACTATACTTTCCAAATTATTCTGTAACCCAAATAAGAAAAATCCACTAAACATTTCAATAAAAAACACAAAGACACAAAGGAACAAAGTTTTATTCTTGATACAAAGGCGACCAGCGACTTGGAAGTCGCCACAAAGCCTTGCGGATGGAAATCCTTATTGTCTCTTTGTATCTTAGTGTTTAAAAAAAACTCTGTACCTCTGTGACTCTGTGTTTATAAATTACTCCAACAGTCCGCGGTTGCGGAGCAGGGGCTTGGTGTCGGGCTTTTTGCCGCGGAAGCTGACGTACATGTCCATGGCGTCGTTGATGCCGCCGGGGGTGAGCACGTATGTGCGGAAGCGGTTGGCAACGTCCTGGTTGAAGATGTCGCCCGTCTCCTTGAATGCCTCAAATCCGTCGGCCTCAAGCACCTCTGCCCACATATAGCTGTAATAGCCGGCAGTGTAGCCGCCGCCCATGGTGTGGTTGAAGTAGGTGGTGCGATAGCGGGGAGGTATCTGTGAGAGCAGTCCGCGCTTCACGAGAGTCTGACGCTCGAAGTCCTCAACGTCGAGGTCGTCGGGCACTGACTTCAGCACATGCCAGTCCATGTCTAACAGTGAGGCTGCCACATATTCCACAGTGGCGAAGCCCTGACCGTATTTCTGGCTGCGCTCCATCTTCTCAACGAGAGCCTGCGGCATAATCTCGCCAGTCTTGTAGTGCTTGGCATACACCTTGAGCACCTCGGGGGCGAAGCACCAGTGCTCGTTGATCTGCGAGGGCAGTTCGACGAAGTCGCGAGGCACATTGCTTATACCCTGATAATGCACGTCCTGGAAGAACTGGTGGAGGGCATGACCGAACTCATGGAACATGGTGCTTGCCTCGTCGGCAGTGAGCAGGGCAGGCTCTCCGGCGGCAGGCTTGGTGAAGTTGCACACGATGGTGACCACTGGCGTAATCTTCTTGCCCTTCTCGTAGGTCTGGTCGCGATAAGTGCCGCACCATGCTCCGCCACGTTTTGAGGCACGTGGGAAGAAGTCCATGAAGAGCACGGCGATGTGCTTGCCCTTGGCGTCCTTCACCTCAAAAGCCTGAGCCTCGGGGTGGGGCAGTGGCACGTTCTTTATCGGGGTGAGCGTTATGCCATAGAGCTTGTTGGCGCAATAGAAGAGTCCGTCGCGCACGTTCTCTAATTTGAGATAGGGGCGCAGTTCGTTCTCGTCGAAGGCATACTTGGCTCTCTTGGCACGGTCGGCATAGTAGCGCCAGTCCCATCCCTCGGCGGTGAAGTCGCGTCCGTCCTTCTTCATCTCCTCCTGTATGTCGGCGAGTTCCTCCTTAGCCTTGGCGAGAGCCGGCTTCCACACCTGGTCGAGCAGGTCATACACATCCTTGGGGGTCTTTGCCATACGGGTGTCGAGAGCCATGGATGCATAATCCTCGAATCCCATCAGGCGAGCCTTCTCCAAACGTGCCTTCACGAGCTTCTTAACAACCTCGCGTGAGTCGTTCTTGCCGCCCTGGCATCCGCGCGAGATATATCCCTTGAACATGCGCTCGCGCAGTTCGCGGCGGTCGCTATACTGCAGGAATGGCATCACCGAGGGATTGTGCAGGGTGAACACCCACTTGCCGTCCATTCCCCTCTCCTTTGCCACTTCGGCAGCCGAGGCGATGAGGTTTTGCGGCAGTCCTGCGAGGTCGTCCTTGTTGTCGATGACGAGTTGGAAGGCATTCGTCTCGGCGAGCATGTTCTGACCGAAGGTGAGTTGCAGCATCGAGATTTCCTGGTTGAGCTTGCGCAGTTGCTCCTGCTTGTCGGCATCGAGGTTGGCACCGCTGCGCACGAAACTCTTGTAGGTCTCTTCGAGCAGCTTCTTCTGCTCCTTGTCAAGTTTCTCCTCCGACTGGTGCTCATACACGTATTTCACACGCTTGAACAGTGCGGCGTTCATCGTGATGTCGTCGCTGTGCTGCGAGAGCAGTGGTGAAATCTCGCGGCTCACAGCCTGCATCTCGTCGCTTGTGCAGGCACTGTTCTGACCGTAGAACACTGAAGCTACCTTGTTGAGCAGTTCGCCTGCGCGGTCGAGGGCTGCGATGGTGTTCTCGAACGTGGCCGGTTTCTTGTTGTTCACGATAGCCTCAATCTCCTTTTTGTGTTCCTCCATACCCTTGATGAAGGCGGGCTTGTAGTGTTCCACCTTGATTTGCTCAAACGGCGGTATGCCGTATGGCGTGGTGTACTTGCTCAGGAAGGGGTTGCCTCCCTTAGCCATTGCGCTGCCGCATACGATGGCGGCGGCACATGTTGCGATGATAGTTTTTCTCATATATATTAAATGTTTTTATAGAATTAGAATCTGTAACCGAAGAACGGGTGTATCATCTTTTCTTCATGTACTTTCTGTCTATCACACTCTCTGCAAGCAGATATACTCGTGTTCCGAGAGTTTGAGGCCAACGGTCTGCTGGATTTTTATCTAACGTTATTGAACGTTCTATCGCCAATTCTACATGTTCAATCAGCATAAGGGAGTCATAATCAGACTCATGATAGGAACCCATTTCCTGACGCAAACGTACCTTAAGAAATGGATCTGCATTCTTTGACCTTCGTCGATTTTCCAACCAAAGTTGACGTTCCTCAGCTGTCAGTAAAGAAACATCTACCAAATGTAACAATAGCCAAATCTCGAAGCAAGGGTTACTTAAGGCCACATGCAAGAAATTGTCTTGTGCACATTCTGTAGCAACACTTGACAGCATTGCCTCTGTCCAGCGATCTCTATCCACCACCAGCCAAAGTTCATCATCAGACTCTAATGAATACTGCTTTTTATAATCGTTTAGCTGTTTTAATACATGCTCAGGACTTGAATTATTCTGCTCATCTTCACTCCTTTTTAATATATGCACATGCACACGAGGGTTTGCATATTCCGTTGCTAATGCCTTGAAATAAATCCGCTCCGTATCTTTACCTTCGGAGGCTATAACGATTAGCCTGGCATCACGAAACGCCTCGTGACGTTCACGCATCAAACTATTCCTGCTTCGCATCGTCCCAATGAATATTATTAAGTTCGCCAAAAAACGGAATTGCCCCATAGCGACCATTAAGATAACCTTTCTGCACATTCTCTCTTGGTTTATATTCGCAGAGCGAGGACAAATGACTTTCGCCCTTTCTGTCCTTCTCCACAAACCAAACCTCGTCTTGACGTATTGGAGCCGTGGAAAGTAGATTTGACTCGTGGGTAGTGCATATCAACTGCATTTGTGAATCATGCACAAGCAGGCTATTGTACATCTCCAATAATTTCAACGTCAACATGGGATGTAGGCTCCTGTCAACCTCGTCAATCACATAGACAGCATCGTTGGCACGCATATCTATTAGCATCGGAATGAAGTCGAATAGGCGTGACGTTCCGTCTGACTCTTCAAACATCTCAAATATATAGTTCGTTTTACAGTCTTCTTTCTTGTGGACGGTTTTTAATTCATTCCACTTCAAATTCATCGACTTGTCCTTTTCTGCAAAAATAAAGCGGTTCTCATTATGAATCACTACTCCGGCATTTTCTCCTTTTCCTTCAAGGCTCTCCTCAATCCTTTGCCTGATTTCATCGGGAATGCCTAATTCTTCCGGCTTTGACTCTACGCGACATATATCAGAGATGCCTGTTCCGAAATAGTAAAGCAGTTCGCGCATCACTGTTCTAAACTGAGTGTCGTTCACAACTCGGAAAGGAAAGTCAGTCCTGTGAGTCTCCGGGAATATGATATTAAGGTTCTCAAACCACTTGCGTGCTGATTTAATGGCATCTATGCCTCTACCGTTACGCTCAATATACTCGCTTAGAAAAGTTCCCTTAGTCGGTGTTCCGTCAATCAAGAACTTTAGGAATTGTCCATCCCCTTCCCTAATAAACTGTGGGGCAATCACGTTTTCCCAACCGCCGGAATTACGCTTGCGTTCAAAAATCATGATGTCGCTACGGCTACCAGTCTTATATAACCATTCCTCAAGCAAACCTCCCTTTGAAAACGCTACACCATAAGCAAAGAACTGATTGTCCACCTTAAACTCCAATTCAATGCTTGAACGCTCTTGAGGCTCGTCAGTCATCTTGAAATAATTGTATTTTCGGTTGCTCCAACCATTCAGGGCGAATGCTTTTATTATAGCCAAGCATTTTATGATGTTTGACTTTCCTGATGCGTTGGCACCATAAATCAATCCCATGCGCAGGACGGATATGTCATCCCGTTTCTCAGCTCGTGACACTTGCATGGGCAATTGGTCGCTCTTGCTGGCAGTGAACAAGATTCGCGTCTCTTCGTTAAACGAATATATGTTTTCAAATGTGGCTGACAATAACATAATAATGTATGATATTTAACTGAATTACGTTGCAAAGATAATAAATCAATTTATATTTCCGACAAATATTCGCGTTAAATATGTATAAATGTGACAATAAATGTATAATTCTTGCCTGTCTTGTCTATTCCTAGCCTTATTGTTCCGTCATCAGATAGCTGTCCTTGAAACCGAGGAAGTAGAGCACTCCGTCGAGACCGATGGTGTTGATGGACTGCTTGGCGTTGGCCTGCACTCGGGGCTTGGCATGGAAGGCTATGCCGAGACCGGCTTCGGATATCATGGGCAGGTCGTTGGCTCCGTCGCCCACGGCGATGGTCTGCGCAAGGTTTACTTTCTCCACTTGGGCTATCAGTTTGAGCAGTTCTGCCTTGCGGTGACCGTCAACGATTTCCCCCACGTAGTTGCCCGTGAGCTTGCCGTTGTCGTCAATTTCCAATTCGTTGGCATACATATAGTCGATGCCATACTTGCGCTGAAGGTATTCGCCGAAGAAGGTGAATCCACCGCTGAGGATGGCAATCTTATATCCGTAGCGCTTGAGTACGGCCATCAGTCGGTCCACTCCCTCCGTGATAGGCAGGTGCTCGGCGATGTCCTGCATCACGCTCACGTCGAGGCCCTTGAGCAGAGCCACTCTCTCCTTAAAACTCTCCTTAAAGTCAATCTCGCCGCGCATTGCCCTTTCGGTGATGGCCTTCACCTGGTCGCCCACTCCGGCGCGCATGGCGAGTTCGTCAATACACTCCGTCTGAATAAGCGTTGAGTCCATATCGAAGCATATCAGTCGGCGCATTCGTCGGAACATGTTGTCGCGCTGCAGCGAGAAGTCGAACTCCATCTCCGACGAGAGTTGCATCAGCTGCGAGCGCATCTCGTTGATGTCCGACGGGGTGCCTCTCAGCGAGAACTCTATGCAAGCCCTGACGTTGCGTTCAGGATGCTTGATGCTCTGGCGACCTGTGAGACGCAGGATAGAGTCGATGTTGAGTCCTTGGTCCTTGATGGCTCTTGCTGCGGCAGCAATCTGGCGCGCGTTTAGATGACGGCCGATGATGGTGAGGATGTAGCGGTTTTTGCCCTGTTGCTCCACCCAACTCTCGTATTGTTCGTCGCCGATGGGGGTGAAGGTGATGTTCACTCCTAATTCCGTAGCCTTGAACAACAGTTCCTTCATGACCTGTCCCGACTGCTGTTCGCCTATTCTGAACAGTATGCCGAGCGAGAGAGTGCTATGTATGTCAGCCTGTCCGATGTCGAGGATATTGGCGTCGTGACGTGCGAGAATGTCCATAAAGGACGCGGTGAGACCAGGACGGTCCTGTCCTGTGATGCCTACGAGTATTTGTTCTTCTTGATACATATTATTCTTTTTTCGGGCAAAGGTACTGATTTTATTATAGAAATCATCCGATTTCACGATATTTAACTCTTTGT
>JALFIX010000004.1 GCA_022775105.1 Prevotella sp.
CCATCACTATGCCCTTGTCCTTGCCCATCGCCTGCTGCTGTGCCACCATCGCCGTGCGCACAAACGGCAGGGCAGCCACCTTGCTCACACGCGATGACACCTCCATCGAACGTATCTCATTCTCAACCACCTCACCGTTGAGACAGGCATCGGGACGACCGGTGGAGGCGTTAAGGCTGAAGTTCACCTTCACCTTGCCCTCATCCATCGCCGTCTTAAGTTCAGCGGCAGCCACATCGCCATCGGCATCAAACAATCCGCCACGCAGGGCATAAAGCGTCACGCAGCGATACATCGCGCCCGTATCCACATATATATATCCCAATTCGCGTGCCAAATCCTTGGCCATCGTACTCTTTCCACACGACGAGAATCCGTCGATTGCTATTGTTATCTTCTTGTCCATAATGTTGTATTATCCTAAATGATTACAATGTATAAGTCACGTTGAAAAGCAGCGAGGAAGCCGACACGTGATACTTTGCGTATGCCACCTGCAACTTAAACCGTTCCAGCTGCAGTCCACCGCCAAACGAGAGTCCCGCCCCGTGGCTGCTCGAGGATTCGGAATCCTCTATCTTCATCTCGTTAGAGCGTCGGGGATTCAGTCCACCGCCTATCCATATATTGTCAGCCAAGAATGCCTCGGCACCAAAGACGAGATGGTTGATAAACTTGTCGTCCCACTTGTTCATACGCACCATAGTGACCGAGAAGCGCAGGGGCGATTGTCCCAAACGCTTCGACACACCCATCTGCAAATCCACCGGCAACTTCTCAAACTCATCCTCATAAGCCTTAACTTGTCCGCCGAGATTCCTCGCCACGGCAGACACCGACAGGTTAAGTTCCGGATTATAATAATTAAGACCGAGATCCACCGCCACAGCCATCGAACTGTAGTCGGCAATATTGGACGACACCACCTTGGCGGTGATACCTCCGGCAATCTTGTCGCTCAGGGCATAGCTGAACGTTCCGCCAAGCACGATGTCCTTGGCAGACACGGTGCCAAGCAACTCGTTGTCGGCAGTCGTGTGCTTCATACTGCCATAGTCGATATACTGCGCCTCGACAGCCCATGTCGCCCTCTTGCGATATGCCTTTACAAATGACGCACTCGCCACCTTCACCCCCTCCATATAAGTCATATAGTTGAGGTTGATGGAGCGGTCGGAGACGTTGCTCGCCAACGCAGGATTGTGGAATACCAGCGTCGGGTCATCGTCATCTATAGTGATGTTGTCGCCGCCGAGAGCAGCTGCATGCGCACTCACGGGTAAACGGAGGAAATTGTACACAGTTTCGCTCTCTTGTGCCCTGATTTCGTAAGAAAAAAGGACAAAAACGGCCATAATTAATCTTTTTTTCATCTATTTTTGAGAATTTGACTGCAAAGATACGATTTTTTAAAATATCTGAGCTATTTTTGTAGCGAAAATCGCACTTCTACTAAAATAGAACGTAAAAAAAGCGGTTTTATTGTATATTTAGAATGGAAATTAAGAAGAATATTGGAGCCGACCTTGAAGAAGGACGTACGACGAGATTCCTCATGGGAGTCATATTCGTTTTGGCGTCGATACTGGTGGCTCTCGAATGGAATACAGGCGAAGGCGATGACGGTGATTTTGCTGATGACCTGCTTGAGGACGTCACCCACGAGATGGAGATGATGCCCGTGACGCAACAGGAAAACCGCATTGCCCTCGTGCCCAAGAAAAAGCAGGAAGCCACACCGCAGAAGATTCGCGTGGTGGACAATGAGGTAATGCCACAAACTGAAGAACTGCAGAAAGCCGATGGTGACCAAAAAGGGGAAGACGTACCTCAGGAGGGCACCAAGGAAGAGGAACCCGATTTCGCTCCTGCACAGGCTGACCTTGGAGAAAACCCTTTCAATTTCCACACGGTGGAAGACTTGCCGAAGTTTCCCGGAGGAGCTGTGGAACTGATGAAATGGCTGACCAAAAACCTGAAATACCCTTACGATGCCCAAAAGAACAAGAAAGAGGGCAAGGTGGTGGTTCAGTTTATTGTGAACAAGGACGGGACGATGTCCGACCTCAAGATTGTCAAGAGCGCACAATATGCGTCGCTCGACCGCGAGGCTCTCCGAGTGATTAGGATGATGCCCAAATGGACTCCCGGGGTGCAGAACGACAAGCCATGCAGAACCATGGTGTGCATTCCGGTGGTGTTTAAGCTTTAATTAAAAATTAAAGAATTAAAATATTAAAGAATTAAAAGATTAAATATATGAAAACATCTGATGAACTGTTTGAGAAGGTGAATACCTTCATCGAAAAACTGCCTTACAACCGCGAACCCAAGTCACTGTACGAACCTATACAATACGTACTGTCGTTGGGAGGCAAGCGCATTCGCCCAGTACTTATGTTACTCGGCTACAACCTTTGGAAAGATGACCCTGAGAGGATTCTCATGCCTGCCGTGGCTATAGAGACCTATCATAACTATACCCTCCTGCACGATGACCTTATGGACAACGCAGACAAGCGCAGGGGGAACGTCACTGTACATAAGAAATGGGACCCCAACACTGCCATTCTCTCCGGCGACTCAATGCTTGTGGTCGCCTATCAGCGCATGGCTTCCGTTGACAAGGACAAACTTAAGCCTGTGCTTGACCTCTTCACCGAGACGGCTCTCGAAATAGGCGAAGGACAGCAATACGACATGGACTTCGAACATCGCAACGACGTCACTGAGGATGAGTATATCGAGATGATACGCCTCAAGACCAGCGTTCTACTTGCCTGCTCCCTGAAGATTGGAGCAATTCTTGCCGGTGCCCCTGTATCCGACGCTGAGGCTCTCTACAAGTTCGGCGAGCAGATTGGGCTCGCTTTCCAGTTGCAGGACGACCTCCTCGACGTATATGGCGACCCGAAGGTCTTCGGCAAGGAAATTGGCGGCGACATCATGTGCAACAAGAAGACTTACATGCTCATCAACGCCTTCAACCGTGCCAACGCCACCCAAAAGGCTGAACTCGTGAAATGGTGCAGCGGTGAGAAGTTCGACCGCAAGGAAAAGGTGGCGGCTGTAACCAAGCTTTACGACGAAATCGGCATTCGCAAGCTGTGTGAGGCTAAGATAGAGTACTACTTCGAGGAAGGCAAGAAATGGCTCGACCAGGTTGCGCTACCCGAAGAGCGCAAGCAGGAACTGCGTGCCTACACCAACAAAATGATGAAGAGGGAGAATTGAAGATTGAAATATTGAAAGATTGAAAGATTGAAGATTGATGGAATTTATTGACACACACGCACATATCGACGGCGAGGAATTTGCTTCAGACCGCGACGGGATGATCCTGCGCGCCCGAGAGGCGGGTGCCACGGCAATCCTTGTCCCCGCCATCAACCTCGCATCCCTGCTAAATCTCCGTGATGTCGTCAGCCGATACCCCGGTTATGCCTACGCAATGATTGGACTCCATCCCGAGGATGTACGTGACGACTGGAGAGATGTCCTCGCCGAGATGCGCAGCATACAAGCCGCCTCTCCCGATGAGTTCATCGCCATCGGCGAGGTAGGACTCGACTTCTACTGGAGCCGTGACTACCAGCAACAGCAGCTCGAATGTTTCGAGGAACAGGTCAAGTGGGCAATAGACTCCCGTCTTCCTCTCGTAATCCACTGCCGCAAGGCACAGAACGAACTTGTCGGCATATTGAAGAAATACCGATCAGAACTCTCTGGCGGCATCTTCCATTGCTTTGCCGGCAACGAGAAGGAGGCGGCTGAACTACTCTCATTCGACCGTTTCCTCATCGGTGTGGGCGGAGTGTTGACTTTCAAGAAGTCCCATCTCCCGGAAGTATTGCCGTCCATTCCCCTCAACCGCCTTGTCGTGGAGACCGATGCCCCATATATGGCTCCTGTCCCCATGCGAGGCAAGCGCAACGAGAGTGCGTTCATTCCTCACATCATCGACAAAATGGCGGAAGCCTACGGCATATCACCCGATGAAGTGGCGAGACAAACCACCCTCAACGCCAAGACTCTCTTTAATCTCAAATAACGATATATAAATGAAAAAGAAAATCATCACTTCTGCGATTGCCCTGATTATTGCAATCTCCCCATCCTCTGCCGCCATTGCCATTGGCGACTGGACACCTCACGTGCAGAAGGACGGCACTACAATAATGGTGAAACTCGTAGGCGACGAGTTCTCACATTATTATATTACAGAGGACGGAACCATTGTGGAGCAAAATGCCGATAGTGATTTTGTTCCGCAATTGGTGCCCGACTTCAACTCATTCTTAAAGACCGGCATCATACGCGACTACACAAACTCGAGGCGTGCTATCGGTGTTCCTCCCACAAATCAGCCGGGCAAGAAAAAACAGCTTGTGCTGCTGATGCAGTATCCCGACAAGCCTTTCCTCAACCCCGACCCGCAAGCCTATTGGCATAACGCACTAAACACCGGAAACATCGACAGCCCTACAGCGATAGCCTCGCTCCACCAATATTTTCTCGACCAGAGCAACGGTGTCTTTGACGTGGAGTTTGATGTGCGCGGACCATTCACCACCAAGCATAACCGTCTGTTCTATGGCAAGGATGTTAGCGGCAACGACCAGCACGCCGACTCGCTCATCATCGAAGGATGCCTGGCACTTGAAGACCAAGTCGATTTCAGCGAATACGACTGGAACGGCGATGGTGAGGTGGAACAGGTGATTGCAATCTATGCAGGCAACGGACAGAATGACAGCAAGTCTAACGACCAGGCAGAAACCATCTGGCCCCACCAATGGGAAATCTCACAGTATTCACCCCGGAAGCCTCATGTCCAAGACGGTTTCATCATTAACTCATATTGTGTCGTCAACGACGAGTTCAGGGGCAAGTGCGACGGTTTCGGAACTGTTGTACATGAGTATAGCCACTGCCTTGGCCTGCCCGACCTCTATTCCACCGGCACCCAGCACGGCAATGACAATCTCGGGACTTACGAAATCATGCACTCGGGAAACTATAACGGCGATTCATGGTGTCCTGTAAACTACTCCGCCTACGAGAGAGAGTTTATGGGATGGACAACCTACGAGGAACTCACAGGACCTGTGTCAGTAAGCGGACTCAACTCGCTCGCCAACGGCGGCAAGGCATATATCATACGCAATGATGCCCAAAGCTCGAGTGCCGACGAATACTACCTGCTCGAAAACAGGCGCCAGGAGGGATGGGACACATACATTCCAGGAGAAGGGCTTCTGATTACCCACTACGACTACAATTCCGAGTCATGGTACTTCAACGTCGTCAATAATGATGCCGGGCATCAGCGGGCGGTAATCATTCCTGCCAACAATTCCAGCAAGAGCACCTCCGGCTTTCCTTATCCATACACGACGAAATCAATCGACGGCACTGTCACCATTGCCAACGACTGTCTCACCGACGACAGCAAACCGGCCGCAACAGTATTTAACACCACCATTAATGGCAACAAGCTAATGGGCAAGCCCGTCACCAATATCCAGCGTGACGACCAGGGACTCATCTCATTTGACTTTATGGGCGGCACATCAGGCATCAGCGGAATTATGGAAGACTCCGACCCGCGCGACCTCGAATACTTCGACGCACAGGGACGCAAGGTCGATACACCCTCGCACGGTACTATATATATAATAAGGAATAAGAAAACAAACAAAACATATAAATCATCTTTTTAAAATAAAAACAGTATTATGGCAAACATTCCCGAATTCAAGTATGCCCCAATGTTCCAGTTGGGCAAGGACAACACCGAATACCGCCTCATCTCCAAGGAAGGCGTGTCAACAGGTGAGTTTGAAGGAAAGACTATCCTGAAGGTTTCAAAGGAAGCCCTCACTCTGCTTGCCCAGCAGGCATTCCACGACGTGGAGTTCATGCTGCGCCGCGAGCACAACGAGCAGGTGGCTAAGATTCTCTCCGACCCCGAGGCATCGGAGAACGACAAGTATGTGGCTCTGCAGTTCCTGCGCAATGCCGAAACCGCCTGCAAGGGCATCCTGCCTTTCTGCCAGGACACCGGTACAGCCATCATCCACGGCGAGAAGGGCCAGCGCGTATGGACTGACTTCGAGGACGAGGAAGCACTTTCTCTCGGTGTATTTAACACTTACACCCAGGACAACCTTCGCTATTCGCAGAACGCCCCTCTCAACATGTACGACGAGGTCAACACCCGTTGCAATCTCCCTGCACAGATTGACATCGAGGCTGTAGAGGGCGACGAGTATCGCTTTGTGATGGTGGCAAAGGGCGGTGGCTCTGCCAACAAGACCTATTTCTATCCTATGACCAAGGCAACTATCCAGAACGAGGGCACTCTGTTGCCGTTCCTCGTTGAGGAGATGAAGCATCTGGGAACAGCCGCTTGTCCTCCATATCACATTGCCTTCGTCATCGGAGGAACATCAGCAGAGAAGAACCTTCTCACCGTCAAGCTCGCCTCTATCAAGTATTACGACAACTTGCCCACTACGGGCGACGAGACCGGTCGCGCATTCCGCGACATCGACCTTGAGGAGAAGCTGCTTAAGGAAGCTCACAAGATTGGTCTTGGCGCACAGTTCGGCGGCAAGTATCTCGCCCATGACATCCGCGTCATCCGTCTGCCGCGCCACGGTGCAAGCTGTCCTATAGGTATGGGTGTCAGCTGCTCTGCCGACCGCAACATCAAGGCTAAGATTAATAAGGACGGTATCTGGCTTGAGAAGATGGACGACAACCCCACTGAGCTGATTCCCGAGGAACTGCGCAAGCCGGGTGAGGGCACCAAGGGTATCGAGATTGACCTCGACAAGGGTATCGACGCCGTGCGTGCCGAACTCTCCAAGTATCCCGTCAGCACTCGTGTCAACCTCAAGGGTACTATCATCGTGGCACGAGACATTGCCCACGCCAAGCTCAAGGCCCGTCTCGATGTAGGTGAGGCTATGCCCGACTACTTCAAGAATCACCCGATTCTCTACGCAGGACCAGCCAAGACTCCCGAGGGTTATCCTTGCGGTTCGATGGGTCCGACCACAGCCAACCGTATGGACCCGTATGTTGATGAGTTCCAGGCCAACGGAGCCTCACTTGTGATGATTGCCAAGGGCAACCGTGGCGACTGTGTCACCGAGGCTTGCAAGAAACACGGCGGTTTCTATCTCGGCACCATCGGCGGTGTGGCTGCAGTTCTGTCACAAAGCTCCATCAAGAGCATCGAGTGCGTGGAATATCCCGAACTCGGCATGGAGGCCATCTGGAAGATTACCGTGGAGGACTTCCCAGCCTTCATCCTCGTTGACGACAAGGGCAACGACTTCTTCAAGCAACTTAAGCCCTGCGCCTGCTGCAAGTAACAGCAAGTTTTAAATATTACCCTCATACCATCACCTTTTAAATTATGCACTGATATTAAGCGCATTATAATATAATTTTAGGGTGAGGGTATGAGGGTAAATACATTTTTTAGGGCTTACACCCTCACTTTTCCCTGCGTTTTAGCAGGTATTGAGTGCCATATTTGGTCGTTCTTTTGACACCTCATCACGTCATTGTTCCACACGTTCAGTCCTGCCTGACGCGCACTGATGGCATGATAACAGCAGCATGGAAACTCTGCGTTCTCCGTCGCTTGCGACCTACTCTATAAAACCAAAAATCTCTTTTTACAATTGATGTTCACGGGTTTGCCCGTTGGGCATGAGGAAAACGACAGTTGAGTTTCAGAAAGTTCCAAGCTGTGGCACTTTTTGTCTCTCTCAGGGAAACTATATGTTCCCCGTAGGAGAAAAATAACTCTCCAACTAATGAAATTCTCAACGCTAACTGATGGGATTTCCTACGCTAACTGATGAGAGTTCTTTTGCCAACTGCCAAAAGTTCTTTTGCTAACTATCAAAAGATCTCACGCCAACTGGCAATCATGCATTATACTCCTCGATATATCCGTCAAAGAGACTGGTATTCACATATCCCCTCGACTGGAAATATTCCATTATCTCCTTCTGCTGTTCTTCAGTCAGATACTTCTCGCCCCTGAACACCCGATAGTAGCCCGTTCGGCTTCCAATAATATTATAGTGTTCATCTGGTTGAATGCCACACGTCGGGTACAAGTGTCCGCCTTCGGGCAACCGTCAAGAAAACATACGGTATAGCCTTCTGTAATACCCCTAAACAAGTCTTTTTCTTCCATAAACGATACTTTTTGATTAAAAAACTTGCAGCAAAGATACAAAACTTGCCGCTTGTAGCCACTGGGGGCGCAGGTGTCTCGCCTTCGGTCAGTGTAGAGAGCAATCAAAAACATCGCAAAGGGAAGATATATGTTTTCTCGATAGGCCGCGGGCGAGACGCCCACGCTCCCAGATGCATCCGCACAGTGTTTTACTTCAGAAACTTGAGGCATTTATACAATAGAAAAAGTGCCAAGGATTTTGGATTTCCTTGGCACTTTTGGGGTATATAAAAATCAATATCCGAAGATTTCCTCGGTGGTGAGATACCTTACGGGACCGAGTTTCTCAAGAGCCTTGATGTCAAGTTCGTCCTTGTTGCCAAGGATAAGACGGCGGCGAGGTTTGCCCACCACATTCTTCTTCTCGAAATCCACGATGTCCTGAAGCGTGAGCGACGGGATTCCTTCGTAGATTATCTTGTTGAGATCTTCCTTAATTCCAAGACGCTCCAGGGTGATGTATGAATACAGTACATTCTCGCGAGTTATGCGCTGGCTCTGCAGATTCTTGATAATGTTCTGCTTGGCAATGTCGAAGGCACCCTGCGACTGCGGAATTGTGTCAATAATCTCACGGAAGGTGCTGATGCAGTCCATCATCTTGTCGTTCTGGGTGATGATATAGTCATAGAAGTACTCTGGGTCCTCAATCTTGGCGGGACTGACGTATTTAGCAAAAGCGCTATAGGCAAGTCCTCGTGCCTCGCGCAGTTCCTGGAAAACGATGGAGTTCATGCCACCTCCGAAATACTCGTTGAAAAGTCCACGCACGGCTGCCTCGTTGGCATCCCACTTCTTGCCCATGTTCATTACCTCAATCATATAGATGTTCTTGGCATCATAGGGCGCAATCACAGTCTCGTTGGAGTCAAACTGCAACTGTTTGTAGGGCTTGCCCTCTGGCACTGGTGTAAACTTCTTGGGAGTCTTATGGAGTTTGGCGAGCAGCGAAGTCAGTTCCTTCTCTGACGAGGGGCCGAAATAGAGCACACGATGCTGGATGTTGTTGAGTGCCTTGAGCATATCAGGCAGCGACTGAGGGTCGGCAGCCTTAAGCTCACCGATGCTGAGGGTGTTGGTTAGACTGTTGTAGCTGCCACACATACCGTATCTTTGCAATGCCGAGAAATTGGATTTCTGGTTGGTCTTCGCGTCGGTGCGCTGCTTCTCCAACAGTGCCACATAACTGTCATAGGACTCACGGTCGGCCTTGGCGTTCTTCAAGAAATCCTCCAACAAGGCAAGAGCCTTCGGCATATTCTCGTTAAGACCGCTGAGACAAACCTCAAGGGCATCCACCCCAACATTAACATCATATTCACACGCCAACTTATAGAACTCCTGCTTGATCTGAGAGGCAGACTTCTTGTCAGTACCTATATAATAAAGGTATGCAGGCGCAAGTCCAAGTCCCTTCACATCCTCACCACCAAATTCATACCTGAATGTCAGTTCGAACATACCGTCGGCGGTGTTCTGCTTGTAGAGCACGGGGAGTCCCTGCTTGGTGGTAAACACCTTCATATCCTTGGAGTAATCCACGAACACTGGCTGTATAGGCTCAGCCTCTGAAGTTGTTATCTCGTCAAGGAAACGGCTGTGGAGGTCGCGGTTGGACGGGATGGCGGTGATGGCAGGCTTGTCAATCTTGACAAGCGTGGTGTCATCACCCTTACGCTTATACACGCAGACATAGTTGTCGGCGAAGTGGTTGTTGAGGAAGTCCACAATCTGCTGCTTGGTGATGCCACTCATGCGGTCAATCTCTCCCACAGCCACATCCCATGGTCTTCCGCTGACGAAGGCATCCACAAACTTGTTTGCACGCTCCTGGTTGCTGAGCAGTGACTTATAGTAATCAAGTTTCAAGTTGTTCTTAACCGACTCCAACAAGTCGTCAGCAAACTCACCGCGCTTCATCTTCTCAATCTCATCGAGCACAAGTTTACGGGCATCCTCAAGCCTCTGTCCCTGAACGGGATTCACAAGCATAACCAATGCCGAATAATCGGTCATGGCAAAGGGCATGGCATACACCGACTGCACCTTCATCGGCTGCTCCAGGTCAATCTCCATCACTCCCGCCTTGCCGTTGCACATCATCTTGGCAATTACGTTAAGCGTGTCGGTTGACAGCTCCTTCTGTCCGCCCAATCTCCATGCAAGCATCAGGCTCTCAGCCTCAAGTCCTACTACAGTAGTGTCCTTGTGGGCAGTGATTGGCGCAAGGTCTGGATATTCCGGACGGGAGAGTTGGCGGTTGGGTTGCCAGTCGCCGAAATACTTGTCAATCTGTGCTATCGCGACATCCGGGTCGAAGTCACCCGACATACAAACTGCAATGTTATTAGGCACATAATACCGCTTGTAGTAGTTCTCGATATTCACGATGGACGGATTCTTCAGATGCTCCTGAGTACCGATTACCGACTGCGTGCCATAAGGGTGTGTGGGATATAAACCTTTGAGCAAGGCATTGATACTCTTCTCCTGATCCTTGGCCAGCGAAATGTTATATTCCTCATACACAGTCTCCAATTCGGTATGGAAGCCGCGGATGACGGCATTCTTGAATCTGTCGCTCTGAATCTTCAGCCAGTTCTCCACCTCGTTTGACGGTATGTCCTCAGTGTAGCAGGTGACATCGGTGGAAGTATAGGCATTTGAACCATTTGCACCGATGCTTGCCATGAGTTTGTCATATTCATTGGGTATGAAATACTGCGCTGCCAACTGCGACACGGAGTCAATGCCATGGTAGAGCTGTTTGCGAAGCACCGGGTCTTTCTCCTTGCGATAAACCTCAAAGCGGGCACGGATATCATCCAATAAGGGTTTCTCCTTGGCATAGTCGGAAGTGCCGAAGTGGGTGGAGCCTTTAAACATCAGGTGCTCGAAATAGTGGGCAAGACCCGTTGTCTCGGCAGGGTCGTTGCGGCTGCCGGTGCGCACTGCTATATATGTCTGGATTCGCGGTTTCTCCTTGTTGACGGTCATATACACCTTCATTCCATTGTCAAGCGTATAAATCCTCGACTTCATAAGGTCGCCCTGAACGGTCTCATACTTGTAGTCCTTTGCCTGTGCCGGCAGGAGAAGAGCCATGGCACAGAGGGCTGATAAAATCCTTTTCTTCATACAATTCGTATTTATTATAAACACAGAGTTAAAGAGTCACGGAGATTTATATCTTTATAAAATATATAAACTCCAAGTCTACGTATCTCTGTGTTCGATTATATTTACAGTCCTTCCAGGAAGTCCTCAAGCTGCTCCTCTGATACATCTCCAAGGGCAAACTCCTTCTCGGCGTCCTTTCTGATGCGTGCAATCCACTGCCCTCTTGCCTCGTCGCCCTTGCGTATCATCATCTGAACATCGTCGGCTGTGATGGTGTCGAGGTTGTAGTAGTTGAGAGCCAGGCGATAGGTGTAGTTCCACTTGTATTCACCGTAATGCCTATGGATGTCTAAAAGCCTGTCATCCACCTGATATAACTCATCAAGAGTGGCGAAACGTATGTCATCCGTGAGCTGCTCGATCTCTGACTTCGGAGCCAGCAAACCGCTCAGGTCAAGCCATTCGCCAGTGCCTGTGGATGACGACGGCAGCCCCTCGCCCTCCTTCTTCACCGACTCGGCAATAAACATACGTATAGCCATGTCATAGAACCCGATGCCACGCAGTGCCGAACCATTGCGCATGGTATATCCCTTGGACGTGGCGGTGGTGTCCGTCTCGTCTGCAAGTTCACCATTGTCCTCCAGCTCCCTGAGACAGTTCCTTCCTTCCACTACCGACTGAATCACGTAAGGACTGAGCCACTCACTGTTCACTACACTTCGGCGTCCCGTTTGTGGTCGTTTGTCGCGCTTGGGCCATTTCATTATGTCGCGGTATGTTCCCACCGTGGCGAAATTGCATCCCGGAACAAGCCATGTGGTCATACCCTCAGCGATGACATACGAGAACGGGAGATTGACAGTGTCGGGATGTGTCTGCACCTTACCCATGCACATCGAGAAAGCACCGATGTTGGCAGGCATGAGGATATGCGCTCCGCTGGCAGTTTTTGAGCCTCTATGCAGAGTGCCGTAGTGTATCGGTCCCATCTTATAGGCATGGTTACTATAGTTGGTGGCGGAACCGGCGTTATAGAACGACGTCTCCACACCAATGAGCAGCGAAGCCTTGTGATGGCTTACCGAGAATGGTCCGCAGAAGGCGGCACACGACTCACCGTTGTCCATATATGAATTGGCGAAGAAGACACTGCTCTCAGCTGAGAATCCCCTGCCTATATGACAAGCCTCGCCCACAAAGCAGTTGTCGAGCTTTGCACCGTCGAGGATTGACGACCCTGACTGCACGATACTGTTCTCACAAATCACGTCATGACCTACATATATGCCGGCATCCGACGAGCCTTTGAGCGTAACCTCAGAGAGACACGAGGCACCGTTGATTTCGCAGTCGTCGCTGACGACGACGTTAATCATTTCCCTCGTATTCACAATCTTCACCCTATATCCTATCTGTCCCCTTTGGGGATTGGCTTTCTCTACATACGCAGCCACCATCTTCCTGATGGCATTCCACACGTCCTTGTCGCCTGAATAGCGCATCATCAGGGCAGCCATCTGGGATGTGAGTGCATCGTAAAGGATAATGTTAGGGTCACCGGCCTCGTTTAGCAGTGCCACCTGGTTGTTCTGTCCGAACGTGGCACTGTCTGTGGTGGATATTATTCCCACGTTTGAGATGACACATTCCTCACCTATGTCATATCGGGATATGTAGTTGCCGACATTCTCGATAAGGCAGTTGTCGCCCACTGTCACGTCGCGCAGCACGGCACGACTGATACCAGCGTGGCGTGAGAATCCCTCGTCAATCTGTATTTCCTTGTCAAAGACTCCGAGGGTCACTTCGCCATAGAAAAAGACGTCGCGGATGAACTTGGGCGAAAAATCTTCCGCCACGGTGATGCCAGACCAGTCTTCGGCGCGGCATCCGTTGTTTTCGAGATACTCAATCTCGTCTAATGTAAGGCTTCTCATTTTCTTTCTTGATTTAATTTTTTCAAATTTCTGAAGTATTACTATCGAGAATGCACTGGGGACGGGGCATCCGCGCAGCCATTCTTCATTTTTCATTCTTCACTCTTCATTCTTCATTTATATCATAAAGGAAATCATTGTAGGGGTATTTCTGTACATGGAGCTCGCGAACCTTCTTATATAGCACCTCGCGCATCTCGTCGATGTTCTGCTTCTCGCGGGCGGAGATGAATAGGCAGTTGTCCTGCATCTTCGCCATCCATGTGCGCTTAAGCTCGTCGAGGGTGATGTTCTCCTTTGTTGCGGGAGTCAGGTCGTCAGGTTCCTTCTCTATCCATGTGTATGCGTCAATCTTGTTGAAGACAATCATCGAGGGCTTGTCGGCACAACCCAAGTCTGCAAGGGTCTTCTCCACCACTGTTATCTGCTCCTCGAAGTCGGGATGGGAGATATCTACAACATGCAATAGCAAGTCGGCCTCGCGCACCTCGTCCAGTGTGGATTTGAACGAATCCACAAGGTCAGTGGGCAACTTGCGTATGAATCCCACGGTGTCGGCAAGCAGGAACGGCAGATTGTCGATTACCATCTTCCTCACCGTGGTGTCAAGAGTGGCAAACAACTTGTTCTCGGCAAATACGTCACTCTTCGATAGCAGGTTCATAATGGTGGATTTTCCCACGTTGGTATATCCCACGAGAGCCACACGGATAAGTCGTCCTCGGTTTTTGCGTTGCGTGGTCTTCTGCTTGTCTATCTCCACAAGACGCTGTTTCAATAGCGTGATGCGCTGCAGGATGATGCGGCGGTCCATCTCAAGCTGGGTCTCACCCGGACCACGCAGTCCCACACTCCCCTTTCCGCCTCCGCTACCCGAGCCACCTCCTTGTCGCTCAAGGTGTGTCCACAAGCGTTGCAGACGCGGCAGCATGTACCGGTGCTGAGCCAGTTCCACCTGTGTCTTGGCCTCGGCACTCTGTGCGCGCATGGCGAAGATGTCGAGTATGAGCGACGTGCGGTCGAGTATTTTCACCTGTAGTGCCTTCTCGACATTACGTATCTGCTTAGCCGACAGTTCATCGTCGAAGATAACCATTCCCACCTCTCGTTCCTGGTCTTCCTCGTCCTTTATAAACTGCCTTATCTCGTCGAGCTTGCCCTGTCCTACGTAAGTCACCGAACTCGGTCCGTTGAGCCTCTGAGTGAATCGTTTAACGGTGACAGCCCCTGCCGTGTCGGCAAGGAACTCCAGTTCATCAAGATATTCCTTGGTTTTAGCCTCGTCCTGTTCCTTGGTGATTAGTCCCACCAGTACCGCTGTCTCAGCCTTTGCTTCAGATATTACAAATTCTTTCATCTATTTCATTTAATGCATTAAAAAACGGTGCAAAAATAACTATATTTATCGAGATATACAAGAAAATGCCACATTTTTTTATAATAAAACACAGAGACACAGGGATACAGAGATAAAAATACTCTGTTACTCCGTGCCTCTGTGTCAAATTCCTAATCCCTAACTCTTAATTCCTAATTCCTAATTATTGAAGGATAGTCTTCCCTCTACAGCATCGATGATGATCGGTTTGTCACGCTTTACTTCGTCGGCAAGTATCTTGCGCGAGAGGTCGTTGAGCACTAAGCGCTGGATGGCTCTCTTGACAGGACGCGCACCGAAATCGGGGTCATATCCCTCGGTGGCGAGGTAGTCGATGGCGGCATCGGTAACCTTAATCTCAAAGCCCTGTGGGGCAAGCATCTTCTCAACCCTCGACATCTGCAGGCGCACTACTTCGGCAATCTCTTCCTTTGTGAGCTGCTGGAAGGTCATGATATCGTCGATACGGTTGAGGAACTCTGGACGCACCGACTGGCGCAGACGCTCCTCGCTGTAGTTGGAGGTCATGATGATGATGGTGTTCTTGAAGTTGGCTGTGCGCCCCTTGTTGTCGGTGAGCCTGCCGTCGTCGAGCACTTGCAGAAGGATATTGAAGACATCAGGATGAGCCTTCTCAATCTCGTCGAACAATACAACCGAATAGGGTTTGCGCCTTACCGCCTCCGTCAACTGTCCACCCTCGTCATATCCCACGTATCCGGGAGGCGCTCCTATCAGACGGGAGACGCTGAACTTCTCCTGGTACTCACTCATGTCAATACGAGTCATCATCGTCTCATCGTTGAAGAGGTATTCGGCAAGGGCCTTGGCAAGCTCAGTCTTACCCACACCTGTGGTGCCGAGGAAGATGAACGACGCTATCGGTCGTTTCGGATCTTGCAGTCCCGCACGGCTGCGGCGCACGGCGTCACTAACTGCCTGTATGGCGTCATTCTGACCGATGACGCGCTTGTGGAGTTCCTCTTCGAGATGGAGTAGTTTTTCGCGCTCGCTTTGCATCATGCGCGACACGGGAATGCCGGTCCAGCGGCTTACCACCTCGGCGATATCGTCGGCAGTGACCTCCTCACGCACCATCACGTCGGCACCTTGCTGCGAGTGAAGCTGTTGCTGAATGGCGGCGATGTCATTTTCGAGAGCCTTTATCTTGCCGTATCGTATCTCAGCCACACGACCGTAGTTACCCTCGCGCTCGGCACGTTCTGCCTCAATCTTGAGGTTCTCTATCTGCTGCTTGTCTTCCTGTATCTTGTTTACGAGAGCACGTTCTCCCTCCCATTTCGCACGATACTGGTTTTCCTTGTCGCGCAGTTCTGCAATCTCCTTGTCGAGTTGGGCGAGTTTGTCTGTATCATCCTCACGTTTAATCGCCTCTCTTTCAATCTCCAACTGCTTGAGTCGGCGTGTTATCTCGTCGAGTTCCTCTGGCACTGAGTCACGCTCCATGCGCAGTTTGGCGGCAGCCTCGTCCATAAGGTCGATGGCCTTGTCGGGGAGGAAACGGTCGGAGATGTATCGCTCTGAGAGCTGCACGGCGGCTATGCAGGCATCGTCCTGAATACGCACACGGTGGTGATTCTCATAACGCTCCTTCAATCCGCGGAGGATGGAGATGGCACTCAGCTCATCAGGCTCATCCACCATAACGGTCTGGAAACGACGCTCAAGCGCCTTGTCCTTCTCGAAGTATTTCTGATACTCATTGAGCGTTGTGGCACCGATGCTGCGCAGTTCTCCGCGCGCCAATGCCGGCTTGAGGATATTGGCGGCATCCATGGCTCCCTCGCCTCCTCCTGCTCCCACGAGGGTGTGAATCTCATCGATGAAGAGGATGATACGGCCGTCGCTCTTGGTCACCTCGTTGATAACGGACTTAAGCCTCTCCTCAAACTCGCCCTTGTACTTCGCCCCTGCCACGAGGGCACCCATATCGAGCGAGAAGAGTTGCTTGTCCTTCAGGTTCTCCGGCACGTCGCCCCTGACGATACGCTGGGCAAGTCCCTCAACAATGGCTGTCTTTCCCGTTCCCGGCTCACCTATTAATATAGGGTTGTTCTTG
>JALFIX010000019.1 GCA_022775105.1 Prevotella sp.
CAACTTCACCTTGTCAATAGTTACAACTTCACCCCGTCAAGAATGGCAAGCGTTGTGTTGTCGCTCTTGCTCAACAGGCGGGCGAGCTTGCGGATGTCGGTGGGCTTGAGTCGCTTGATGGCGGCGCTGGGGTCGAGGGCATCGTCGGTGTTGTATTGGATGTTCTGCATGATGGCTTGCATCCAATAATCGTTGGTGCCGATGTAGTTGGAGAGGGTCTTCTGCTGATATTCCAATGACTTCTGCATCATCACGGGGTCGGGACCTTCCCGTGCTATGCGGTCGAGGCATTGGCGTATCTTGGAGGCTGCGGATTCCGCTTGCTCCTTGTTGGTGTCGAGATTGACGGATAGCTGGAGGAGGTTCTTGGGATAGCGCGTAAGCATGAGTTGCACTCCTATGCCGTAGGTTCTGCCGTCCTTCTCGCGTATCTCTTCGGTGTAGATCATTTCGAGAATCTGCTGCAGTGTGGTGGCAGCCACGTGGTTGACGGGCGACCACGGGCAGGTGGCGATAGACTGATATACCACGGAGGTCTTAGGAGTCTGCATCTTCACCTCCATGCGCATCTGCTTGTTGCCCTTCTTCGGGCGCGGCATAACGTCGCGGTATTGCTCCTTCTTGACACCTGTGGAGGGCAGTGAGGCTATGTATGTCTCAATGAGATTTTCAATTGATGTCTCGTTGTAGTTGCCGACGATTACAAATGTGAAGTCGGCGGCATTGGCGAAGCGTTCCAGGTATATCTGGCGCAGTCGGTCGTAGTCAATCTTGTCGATATTCTCAGGACGCTGTGGTGCCACGCGTATGTTATAGTCGTACATCATACGCGAGAGTGAGTCGCCGAAGGCAGCCTGCGGCACTTGGCTGCGCATGGCAATCTGCTTGCGCTGGCGCTTGGCCCATTGGGCAAACTGTGCAGTGTCGGCACGGGCGGTGGTCATTCGGAGATATACGCACTGCATGAGTGTCTTCTCGTCGCCAGTTGCGCAACTTGCGTCAATCGTCTCGTTGGTCATGTTCACTGTCGCACGGTAGTTGACGGTGCTTCCTTCGAGGGTCTTGGCGAGTTGTTGGTTTGACAGGTTGCCGAGTCCGCCGAGTGGTATCACACTGTTGATATACGAGTAGTTGTAGTGGTCGGCTTCGGGGTAGAGCGAGTTGCCTCCCTGACTGAATGCCTTGAGCACAACGTTGTTGGTCTTGTTACCGGTATGCTTCAGGATTACCTTTGCCCCGTTGGAGAGAAGGAGTTCCTTGGTGCCGTACTTGTTATTTAACGTGGTACTTACGATACTGCCTTTTTCAGGAGTAAATGACATCAGCGGCTGCACGGCCTCCTTTGGTTGTAGCCTTTCCACTTCGGCAGCCCATGCCTTGCGCAGTTCTGCCTTCACCTCTTCCGCGGTAGGCCAGGGATTGTCCTGGCGTTCCTCGCCTTGCATGGATATGGCGATGTCGTTGGTGTTGACAAGCCATTTCAGTATGCTGTCAGCTTCGGCAGGGATGATGCGTGTGTTGAACGAGCGGTAGAGGTTGCATTCCTCCTCGATGCAGGGAGCGGGAGTGTTGTTGAGGAAATGACGCTGTAGCTGTCGGCTCCAATGGCTGTTGGAGGTTTCGTCCTTAGTTTTTATCGTCTGCACGGCAGACTTGTCCATTGCCGCTACCATTCTCTTTATCTCCTCACTGTCAAAACCATATACTAAGGCGCGCTTCAATTCGCCAACGAGGGCTTGCATCGCCTGTCGCCATTCGCCTGCATTAAACTGTGCCGAGAGTGTGAAGGCACGCTTGGTGGAGGATATGGAGTAGTAGCCGTCGGTTGCGCGTGGAGAGGTGAGCGAGCCGTTGGAGGCAGCGGGCGATTCCTTTATCCTGTCATCAAGGAGTGACGCCACCATCATCGTCAAGTATTCGCGATACATGGTGGAGCGGTCGGAGCGACGGGCATTGTCGTAGTCATCGCGCTTATACATTATCTTTATGGTGTTGGAGCGTGCCTCGCTGTCGTGGGCAATAGCCACGATGGTGTCGTTTGAGGCAGGCACTTGCTGGTATGTGCGCTCTGCGGGATTCTTCTTGCGAGGGATGTCGCTCCACATCTTGCGTATGGTTTGCTCCATACGGTCAACGTCGATGTCGCCCACGATGATTATCCCCTGCAGGTCGGGTCGATACCATTTGTCGTAATAATCGCGGAGGGTCTTGTGTGGGAAGTTGTCCACCACCTCCATCAGTCCGATGGGCAGTCGCTCGGCATACTTGTTGCCGCCGGGGAAGAGCTGTGGCAGCAAGGTCTCGGTCATGCGGCTCAGTGCGTTGCGCTTGGCGCGCCATTCCTCGTGGATTACCTTTCGCTCGGCTTCTATCTCGTTGGCGTCGAGGGTGATGAATCCCGACCAGTCGTGCAGTATGAGCAGGCAGGAGTCGAGCAGAGCCGTACGTGACGGCACGTCGGTGATGCTGTATATGGTCTTGTCGATTGAGGTATAGGCGTTGATGTTGTCGCCGAACTTCATCCCGTTGTGTTCAAGGTAGCTGATGAGCGACTTGCCGGGGAAGTTCTTGGTGCCGTTGAAAGCCATGTGTTCGAGAAAGTGGGCGAGTCCGCGCTGGTCATTTTCCTCGAGTATTGAACCCACTTTCTGTACGATATGGAACTCCGCCCTGTTCTTGGGCTTTTGGTTGCGCAGCAGATAGTAAGTCAGTCCGTTGTCGAGCTTACCGTGTCTTACGTTTTCGCACAGTGCGACGGCGTGCGTGGCCTCTTGTCCCCACGCACCGCAGCAGATGAATGCCATAAAGGCAGAAAGCAAATGTTTTTTCATTTTTCAAAAACCATTATTAATCAACGCACGCGTCTGCACGTAACTTGGTTCAAAGTATGCGCTGGAGTTGTAATTGTCAATAACTTCACATATTTGTGAGTTATACACCATTTTTATAGTTGCCAACAGGTCATCGGGATGGTTAACAGATTCAATGAGTCTTGCATAGACCTTACCCATTTGAGTTGAAGAAGGGACTTTGTCTGTAAATTGCGGATTAACATCTGTAATGTGAAAATCACCTTCCTTCATCTTGTAATCCTCAATCCATTCACTCTCCACCTGCTCCGGGTTTAGGCAGTGGTTAGCCTGTGCCACCGATAGTTGATGGTATAGCCCCTCATCCCCAAGCTGTGCTACCACATAACGGTTGCGCTGGTGTAAGCGGCGTGCTACACGCTCTATCATATAGCATACGAAATACAAGTCGTTGAAACTAATCTGTTCGTCAGGGAAATATTTGTTGCTCATAATTGATAATGGGATTTGAATTTTAAAGTTTCAAGTGCGCGATCAGTACAAAAGAGTATTTGATGTGTAGGTCGTTTGAACCGAGCCAATGCCCAGAATGCTTCACGTGATATTCTTCCAAATAGGAAATCTTCAACATAGTCCCACACTTCATCGTCTGCCATAGGTCCTTCAACAATGTCAAATGTGTGAGATTCACCATGACGACAAGCGGCAACAAAATCAAGCCATTCGTCTGTCATTTGGGGAAAGATTTTCTCTTTTAGTTTATGATTTGGTGTATAATCATAGACGCAAACGATGTGCTTTCCTCGTTTTGTAAGAGCCCATCGTTTTGCCTGCCTCTCGAATTGAGTGCAATAAAAGCCGAATCCGAAGTCCTTGTTATATCCGCAGATTCGGACTTCGGGGTGTTCGACTATTGTATTTGTACCATGGTAGAGTATCATATTGTTCGTATTTTGCAATTATTAATTAATCAACGCCGCAAATTTAAGCATTTTATTTCATATCTCCAAACAAATTACAGAAAAACAAGGAAATGTTTGGTAATTTGGATTATTGTTCGTATCTTTGCCCACGAATTAATCATTTATATATAATATAATAAGGTATGAAGAGAGAGAAGATAGTGAGAAACGTGATGGCAGTGGCGATGATGTTCGCCGCGCTGACAAGTGCGATGGCAACGGACAAGACGTTGAAGGTGAAAATTACGGGCGAGGGCATCGAGGAAGCCAAGATGTACGTCCAACCACTTCAACCGGGACTTGACGTGCAGTCGTGCGAGATGGAGCGCACGGGCAACGAGTTCGCCGCACAGGTGGAAGCGTCTTCCGAAAATCTCTACCGACTGATTTATATCTGCCGCCAGATGCAGACCATTGTGCCGCTGTATGCCGAGGGCGAACAGCTCAATGTCAGCATGAAGTTGGATGGCAACATGCCCGTGGCGACAGACAACGACAACAACAAGGCTCTGTCGGCAATGGGTCGGTTCGTGGCTGCCAACGACAGGGCTTTGTGGGAGAAGCGTCCGCAGGCTCCAGCCGACATCAAGGTGATGCTCGGGGCATACGCCGTGGCTGCCGATTCTATTCTTGGAATATACAAATGCTGCCCTAACGTGGTGCATTATATAAAGATGTGGGGATATACCTCTACATATAACTCGTATGTCTCGCTGCCGAATATGCTCGGCGTGCGTCCTGATGCACTGCCTCTGAAGGCGAGTGAGGTGATGGACAAGCCATACAACGTGATTGACGCGCCGATGGCGTCGCTGTTTCCGATAGTGCCGTCGCTCGTGGCTAATTTCCTGCCCCGCAATGCTTCGTTGTCCGAGCAGATGGATTCGCTGTATGCCAACTATCGCTGCCGTGAGTTGACGGACAAGGTGAGTGCGGCCGTACTGGACAAGTATCTGAGCCGTTTTGACTATGAGAACAAGTATGATGAGGGACTTGCTGAGTTGCAGAAGGTGACGGAGAAGCATGGACTGGACGGCAAATACGTGAAGACGTTTATGGCAAACCGCTCGACGGTGAAGGGCAGTGCGTTTCCCAAGGAGGTGAAGTTGTGCGATGCCGACGGCAATGTGATGGACTTCGCGCAGTTCCGTGGCAAGTATGTGTATATCGACCTGTGGGCATCGTGGTGCGTGCCGTGCTGCCGTGAGGTGCCGCATCTTCAGAAGCTTGAAAAGGAGTTGGAGAACAAGGACGTGGTGTTCCTCTCCATATCCATCGACCAGAAGAAGGACGCGTGGTTGAAGAAGATGGGAGAGTTGGGCGTGCATGGCAACCAGTGGCACGACGCCGAGGGAACTCTTGGCAAGGCGCTCAACGTAAAGGGCATACCGTTCTTCCTAATATATGACAAGGAAGGAAAGCTCTATATGTACAATGCCCCGCGTCCGAGTATGGGATTTGCCCTGAAGGAAATGCTTGAAGGACTGAAGTGACATGTTTTTCGGCAAATAATCACCAAAATGTTTGGTAATTACAAAAATAATCTGTATTTTTGCAAGCAAATTGCGTAATAATATGGCTGCATTTATTGGAATGGGACTGATTACGGTTTTGGCAGTAGGTTTTTGGATATACACAGAGACCCCGGCTGGCAAGAGATGGATAAAGAGTTTGTGATTCTTTATAGGTATGAATTATTAATCAAATAAAATAGAGAGAGTATGAGAAAATTCTACGTTTTTAACATCATCCTTAGCATGATGATTTTGTGCTCGGCAAGCGCTAGGGCACAGGTGTCAAAGTTGTTCGGTGAGTATAAGTTCACATCGGATATGGTGGTAACAGAAGCTGGACAGGCTTTAACTGACAATTTCAGTGGAGAATGTACTGTAACTATTGAAGAAAGTACCGTTTCTGGTTTTGTCGCACAGATAAAGGGATTGGCTGGAGCTTCTGGTTCTGAGAACCAGTTGGTTACCTCATTTGATAATAATGTGCTGAAAGTAGTTAATCCTAGTGGATCAAGTTGGAGTGTTTGGAAAAACTACATCTGTATGACAAACGAGAATGGTGACTATCCTTTCAGTCAAGATGGATTTGAATTGAATTTAACATATAATCCAACGACAAAGGATATTTCTCTTCCAAATTTCACACTTGTCAAGTGTGATTTCGCAAATATGACAACAACAATCTTGGCAAAGTTCTCTAATGCAAAGTTGACACTTGTTAAGGCTGCTGAAATAGAAATTGCAGATTTGACTGGAGTTTGGCATTATGTTGCAGGAAGTGGTGAATGGGATACTAATGCGGGTTCTGTTTACCCCAAGGAGTTCGATATGAATATTGTCAAGGGAGAAGGTAAAAATTATTCTGTTGCTTTTTCAATCGGCGACCTCCCAACTTTCACTCTTAATGGCTCTTTTGATGGCGAGACTTTGACCTTGGCAGTTAATGAAACAGTCATAGACAATGATATCATAGTAAAAGATGCAAATGGAACTACTACTGGTAGCATTATACTAACATACGATGCATCTGTTGAAACTCTTTCAGGTGCAGGTCCCACAATTGCTAAAGTTGGTGAAGTAGGTATGCCGTTACAGTGGTATTCTACTGGTGTGGCAACAAAGGGTGGAAGTGCTTCCGAGAAGATAGATTGGACAGGCACATATACACTTACTGCTGATGTTATGGACACAAGTTATGCTTCTGAAACAAAGAGTATCTCTATAGAGATCGGAACTGACAAATGGGGAAGAATGGCATTATTGACCTTTAATGGTGTAAATGTGTCATCATTGAATTCTGGTGCAACAACAATTCAGGAAGAGGATGAGAACACTATTTCGATTCCGGCAGGTATATTGGTTGAAATGGTTACTCCAGGTGAGTTGTATCGTCAGCTTGTAGATATGAATGCACAGACAAGTACAAGAATAAAGATTAAGGCTGGGGCTGATGGAACAATTACTATGGATGATTTTGGTGTATTTGATATGAATTATTCAACGGGTTCTTCATCATTCTACCAGTTCTATCAGAATGTTAAACTTTCAAAGACAACAACAGGCATTGATTCACTGAATGCCAATGAACGTGTTGCAGACTTGAGGATGTTCGACCTCTCAGGCCGCTCAATCAAGTCTGCCGGCAACGGCCGCCTGGTGATTATCAAGACAGCCGACGGTGTGAAGAAGGTATTCGTGAAGTGATCTTATATTAATCATTAATCCAGGAGTTCTCTACGGTTGTCAAAGGCAAGCGTAGGGAACTCCTTTTCGTTTTTTAAGCCAATGAATAAAGAAAAAGACAAGAAAACGGGCGGAAATGCCATGATGCGTATCTGTCTTGTAGCCGCAATGGCTGCTGCGGGCAGTGCGCTGCCTTGTTCGCGGATATGGGCAACGGGAACAGGGACGAGGGCAGTGAGCACCGCCGATGTGTCAGTGCAGGCAGTGAGCCAGGCAAAGGAAGTGGTGACCGTGGAAGGTGCCGTATATGAAAAAGCTACGGGAGAGATTCTTCCCGGAGCAAGCATCGCCATATACGTCAACGGCAAGCTGCTCACAGGTACCTCTGCCGACATCGACGGAAAGTTCAAGATAAACGTGCCCAAGGGTAACTTCGAAATCAAAGTGTCGTATATGGGTATGCTCACGCAGACCATATCATCCAAGGAAAAGGCACTGAAGAACATGAAGGTATTCCTCGAAGAGGACTCGCACACCATTCAGGACGTGGTGGTGACGGGATACGTGAACAAGAACAAGGAGAGCTTCACGGGTTCGGTGACGCAGATAAAGGGCGAGGAACTAAAGATGGTGTCGAACACAAACATCATCACTGCCATCGCAGCTCTCACACCGGGTATGGCACTCGTGCAGAACTCGGCACAAGGCTCTAACCCCAACCACGTGGAAGAGCTCGTGCTGCGCGGAACAACATCCTTCTCCAACTCAGGACAGGATGTCAACCAGCCCACCATCATCCTCGATGGTACGGAGATAACCATGCAGGAACTCTACGATCTCGACATGAACGAGGTGGAGAGCATCAACGTGCTGAAGGATGCCTCGGCAACCGCGCTCTACGGTTCGAAGGCAGCCAACGGTGTGATTGTCATCACGCGCAAGCCAATCAAGAACTCAACGGTGAGGGTGCAGTATAACTTCACAGGCGACCTGCAATTTCCGAAACTCGGGGACTACAACGTGCTCAATGCCGCCGACAAACTGAAGTATGAGGTGCTTGCGGGACTGTATGACGCAAAGGGTGCCATCAACTCGGCTACGGGACTGCCTGAGCAGTATGAACTCGACAAACTCTATAACGAGAGATACAAGTTGGTGGCGGCAGGACAAAACAGCGACTGGCTGTCGCAACCGGCACGTGTGGCATTCTCCCATGACCACTCGCTCAGGGTGTATGGCGGTGCCTCCAACCTGAGATATGAGTTGTCGGGACGATTCGGCGACACAAAGGGTGTGATGAAGGACGACTACCGCAAGAGATACAGCATAGGATTTAAGCTCGACTACTTCATCAAGAACATGGTGACCATCTCAAACAGAACGACATATTCGGAGGTGGATACCAAGAATACCCCGTATGGATCGTTCTCGCAATATACAAGGATGAACCCATACGACCCGATGTACAATGAGGACGGATCGGCAAATACAAACCTGTCGTGGGACATGAACAACCCGTTGTATGAGGCGCAGCTCGGCAGTTACTCTAAAACCGGCACGCACTCGTTCAGCAACACCACCGACGTGAGATGGGACATCAACAAGATGTTCCGACTGACGGGACACCTCAATATCTCCAGCAACTTGGGATGGTCGGACTCTTTCACCTCGCCCAAGTCGCTGAGCTACAAGAATGAGCCTGACCTCACTAAGCGCGGACAATTGGTGAAGGCCGACACGCGCACTACAAGCTATGACGCCAATGTGGTGGGAACATTCAACAAGATGTTCAAGGACGAGTCGCTCATCAGTGCATCACTTGGATGGGAGGTCAACCACGACAAGACACGCACCGAGAACACCGAGGCTATAGGATTCTTCAACGACCAACTCTCATTTATCGGCAATGCCTCTGGTTATCCAAGTGACCGCCAACCATACGGTTCGCAGGGAGAGACTGCCACAGTGGGTGCCTTCCTCACCGCCAACTACTCGTTCCGCAACCGCTATTTTGTGGATGGAACATGGCGCACAACAGGTTCTTCGCAGTTTGGCGAGAACAACCGATGGGGTAACTTCTGGTCGGGTGGTGCTGGATGGAATATCCTCAACGAGGGATTCATGAAGGGACTGAAGAAGAAGATTGACCTCATGAAACTGAGGTTCAGTATGGGATATACCGGTAAGGTGAGCTTCTCGCCGTTCCAGGCCATGACGATGTACCAGTATCTGAACACATACGAATACAAGAACGGAATAGGTGCAGTGCCACTCACCATCGGAAATGTTGACTTGGCATGGGAGCGCACGATGAACTACAACGTAGGTTTCGACTTCTCGATGTTCGACCGCCGACTGAACTTCGTGCTCGACGCATATATCCGCAAGACTACCGACTTGCTTCTCGACAAGGCGATGGCACCGTCAACGGGTCTTACATCTGCAACCTCCAACCTCGGCGAGATGGAAAACAAGGGTATCGAGTTCCAGTTGGACGGATATATCTTCCGCTCCAAGGACTTCTACTGGAAGTTGGGTACCACGGGATATATCAACCGCAACAAGATTACGAAGATAAACAAGGCGTTGGAGGAGATAAACAACAAGAACGAGCAGAACTCCAGCACCACACTCGTGCCGCTGCCGCAATATGCAGAGGGCGAGAGTACCACGGCACTCAAATTGGTGCGCTCAGCAGGTATCGACCCTGCCACCGGACGCGAGATATACATCAAGCGCAACGGCGAGTTTACCTTTGAGTATGACCCCGCCGACAAGGTTCTCATAGGCGATACTGAACCAAGATACACGGGAACGGTGAACACCAATATCTATTGGAAGGGATTCAGCGTGTATGCCTTGTTCAATATGCGCCTCGGGGCATGGATATACAACACCACGCGAGTAAGCAAGGTAGAGGGAAGCAACCCGAAGTACAATGCCGACCAGCGTGTGTTTGACGACAGATGGAAGCAGCCGGGCGACATTGCCCTGTATAAGAACATCGCCGATAGTTCGCGACCCGAACAGACAGACCGTTTTGCCGAGAAGGAGAATACCCTGACGCTTGGAACGCTCAACATCAGCTATGAGTTCAGCGACCAGCTCTGCCGCCGCCTCTATGTGCGCAACCTGCGCTGCGGTGTGAACTTCACGGATATCCTAAGGCTCTCGACGGTGAAGATCGAGCGAGGCACGGATTATCTGTATAGCCAGGGATTTGAGTTTTATGTTAACGTAACGCTTTAATTAGGAATTAGGAATGAACTATAGAAATGTTATAATAAAGACCGTGATGGCTGTCGGCATTGGCATTGCCGCCACATCTTGCGAGGGATTCCTCGACATAACGCCCGACGGACAGGTGAAGCGCGACGAGATGCTTGCCACCAATGAGGGCGTGGAGGATGCACTCTACGGTGTGTATGCCAAATTGCGCAATACTACGCTTTACGGTCAGGAGATGTATTTCTCCTCGCTTGAGATAATGTCGCAGACTCTCTACTGCTACGGCAATACGGGAGTGACGGCATTGGGACAGTATGACTACAACAACACCTCGGTGAAGAACGTCTTCGCGATGGTGTGGAACGATATGTATAACAACATATCCAATGTGAACAGTGTACTGAACGCGCCTCTCGTTGACGGGGCGACTGCCTATCCCGCCAATATATATAAAGGTGAGGCCCTGGCCCTAAGGGCAATGATGCACTTCGACCTGATGAGGCTCTTTGCCGAACAGATTACGGTAAATCCCAATGCCAAGGGTATTCCGTATGCCACTGAGTTCTCGCTGAAGACTCCCGACTTTGAGACATTGGCGGAAAACTACAATCACGTGCTCGCCGACCTGCAGGAGGCTGAGCGGCTGCTCGCAGACGAAGGGGAGTACGAGAACACTACCTCATTTATGAGCGACCGCATGATTCACCTCAACCTGCACGCCGTAAGGGCACTGATGGCAAGGGTGTATCTCACCAAGGGCGACAAGGACAAGGCTTTGGAATATGCCGAAAAGGTGATTGCACAGAGCGGAAGACAGTTGAAGACCAAGACGGAGGTGATTAACGACGTGGCTGGAGTGCTGTCGAAGAAGGAATGCCTCTTCGGGGTGTATTTCTCAGGATTCTACACTCAGGTGAGCGCAAAGCTGCAGCAGACCATTTCGTATTCGTCGCTCGACCTGCGCGGCGACTTTATGGAGATGTATGAGAAGGGTGTGAGCGGTCTTGACTTCCGCACAACGGCATACTTCACTTCGGTGGATATGGGCGGTACGGCTAAGTACAGACTGAGCAAGTTTACCGACATTTATGACCTGCAGAACAATGCGTCGGCACGTCCCGCAGACCTCATACAGGGCATCAACATGATTCGCCTGCCCGAGATGTACTATATCGCGGCGGAATGTCTGCTCGACAGGGATTATCAGAAGGCTCTCGATTACTTCAATGCCGTGGTGACAAACCGTGGATTGGATGCCCTGAGCGGGGCAGGGGAGGAGACACTCACCCAGGAGGTTATCAACACCGAGAGATACAAGGAGATGATAGGTGAGGGACAGACTTTCTTCAACATGAAGAGACAGAACCTCAGCATCCCGTCGTATGACAACAGTGTGACTTATCGCCCCGAGGACGGCATATACGTAGTGCCTGTGCCTGATTCGGAATATGAGAACAGAAATTAATTGGTTTAGACATGAAAAAGATTAAGACTATAGTAATGACAGCACTGGCGGCGGTGGCGATGATGTCGTGCAGCGAGACCGACTACATGACGTTCGACACTGCCAACAACGGTGTCTATTTCACCAAGGACACACTGACCTATTCGTTCAGCGTAACTCCTATCGAGGTGAAGACGTATCTCTATAAGGTGCCGTTCAGGATCATGGGCCCCACAAGCAAGGAGCCAAGGACCGTGAAGTTTGCCATCGACCCGACAAAGACCACAGCCAAGGCGGGTGTGCAGTATAATATAGGCGAGGCAGTGGTGCAGCCCGACTCCATCAACGGTTATATCCCGGTGGAGATCCTGCGCGACGGACTGGAAGGCACGTATGCAACAGGTTACACTAAATATGTGCTGCAACTGATATTAGAGGAAAACGAGAATTTCAAACCCACCCTCGACTCGGCAAGCCAGTGTCGCACGCTCACCTTCGACAATGCCATCGAGCAGCCCGAATGGTTGAGTGCCCATGGCGACAAGGTGTGGGACCAGTCAATGTTGGGCGTGTGGCATCCGTATAAGTTCATCAAGATGGTGGAGTATTTCCATGCCATAGCCGACATCCTGCCGGAGACCTACAAGAAGATGGTGGAGGCGTATGGTGAGAATCTCGAGCATATCCCGTATGGCGACCCATACGTGTATCGCACGATATTCAAGAAATACATCTATGAGCCGATGTATGACTTCTTCAACGACCCCGCCAACCGCGACATGATTCTTGAGGCATATCCGGATTTCCCCTTTGACTTCCCAAGCCCGTATTAGTCCTTCGGAAATAAAAGAATTAAAAAAATAAACACAGAGGCACAGAGATACAGAGAGAATATTATTAAGTATTGGTGTCCGATAAAAAATTAAGCTAAGCCTACAGAAAAGGGGACAAACCTTTTGGTAAGTCCCCAAAGATTTGTAATTTTGCAGTTGCAACAATCAAAATATACAAATCCATGGGCAAAGGTACAAATTATTCCGGACATCCTGTACTAAGTCAACTAACAAAATTGATGGACAG
>JALFIX010000040.1 GCA_022775105.1 Prevotella sp.
GGCAGTGCATGAAAGAAATGGGGCTTTAATCAGACAGATGTTATACGGATTTTCTCTAATCTTTAAACTATAATGGACAATTTACTGCGTAAATATGCAGAATATCAGCAATTTGTTTGGTGGAATGAAAGAAAAAGTGTAATTTTGCAGGCACTTTTTACAAAATGGATATAGTCAAGAAGGATATAGGTGGCAACGCAGAGGCTGAGGTGGTACTCTATCAGCCGGACTCCAGCATACACATCGAAGTGTTGGTGGAGGGAGAAACTGTATGGCTTACCCAGCAGCAGATAGCAGACCTTTTTGGAACAAAACGACCGGCTATAACCAAACATCTTAGCAACATTTTCAATAGCGGAGAACTTGATAAGGATTCAGTTAGTTCCATTTTGGAACATACTGCCGCCGATGGTAAAACCTACAAGACATTATTCTATAATCTTGATGCTATTTTGTCCGTAGGATATAGGGTAAATAGTATTAACGCCACTTCTTTTAGAAGATGGGCGAGCACAGTCTTGAAACAATATCTACTGGGCCAAAAGATGTCGGTTTTTGTATTGTTTCCAAAAGACGAGTGGCAACTTGCGGATGAGAAAACCCGTTTAGATTCCGATGATTATTTTTATCCACAGATGTCAGACAGATGTTATACGGATTTTCTCTAATCTTTAAACTACAAAGGACAATTTACTGCGTAAATATGCAGAATATCAGCAATTTGTTTGGTGGAATGAAAGAAAAAGTGTAATTTTGCAGGCATGAAATCAGATAGGCAGATTCTTGACTCGGAGTATAATGAGATACTGCTACAGACCGTAGCAGTAATTGAAAAGTCTCGCAGTATGCTTGCCGTACAGGTAAGTACTATTGCGTCCAATAGTTATTTTGGCATTGGACAGATTCTCTACGAGCGGAAGTTGGAGAGCAAATATGGTGATGCCGTGGTGAGAAGACTTTCGGTAGATTTGAAGCAGCGGTATCCTGATATGGGAATGTCTCCCCGTCAGCTTTGGAACATGAAGGCGTTTTACTGTCGCTACAAGGACAGTGATGAGAAACTGCTACGTGCCGTAGCACTTTTACCATGGTCTTCGAATCTGCTTTTGATGAGTAAGGATTTGACAGATGAGCAAACCTTGTTTTATGCACAAGAAACGATAAGAAAGGGCTGAGGACAGAGGGGACAGGTAATCGTCCCGAATTTCCGATATAGCGGAACTTGACATCTATTACTCAAGTTTTAGGAGTAAAGGTCTGTGCGGAGGCCCACGCTCCAAGTGGCATCCGCACAGTTTAAAATGAAATAGCATAAATTTTTAATGTAATATAATAATTGGCATGGCCGTCTTGGTCATGCCCTAAACCTTTTATACATATATGGAAGAAAGAAAGACTATTTATCTCTGTCTGGCGCACATGAGCGAGGACGGAATGGAACAGAAATATGTCAAAGAGGCTTTTGACACTAACTGGGTGGTGCCGATGGGACCGAACGTGAATGCGTTTGAGCAAAGTCTTGAGGACTTTGTCAACCACATTCAAGAAAGGAATGAGAAAGGAGGAGTAAACAGACGTGTCGTCTGTCTAAGTGCTGGTACGGCTGCTGTGCATCTGGCCTTGTTGGCTTGTGGTGTAGGAAAGGGTGATGAGGTGATTGTGCAGTCGTTTACGTTCTGTGCTTCGTCGCATCCTATCACTTATCTTGGGGCTACGCCTGTGTTTGTGGATTCTGAGCCGATGACTTGGAATATGGACCCGGAGCTGCTTGAGAAGGCTATCATTGACCGCAAGGAGAAGACTGGCAAATATCCTAAGGCGATTGTGCCTGTGGCTCTGTATGGTATGCCGTATCAGATTGACAGGATTATGGAGATTGCCGATAGGTATGGTATTCCTGTGGTGGAGGATGCTGCCGAAGGTTTGGGCTCGCGATTCAACGGGCAGGTGTTGGGCACGTTCGGAAAGTTCGGCGTGCTGAGCTTTAACGGCAACAAGATGATCACTACCTCGGGGGGAGGGGCGTTGATCTGCAACGATGACGTTGCAGAAATTAAAGAATTAAAGGATGAAAGAATTAAAGTTCGTACTGCGCAGGAGAACGCGGAGATGGTTATGTGGTATGCCACTCAGGCGCGTGATGCTTATCCTTACTATGAGCATACTGCCATAGGATATAACTACCGAATGAGCAATGTGTGTGCTGGTATCGGGCGCGGACAGATGACGGTGCTGGATGCGCATATCGCGCATCATAAGCATGTGCAGGGGCTTTATGAGGAGCTTCTTGCTGATGTTCCCGGGATTCATCTGCATAAGCAGCCCACGAATGAGGAGTTAGGCATCAGGAATGAGGAAGGTCCGAAGTATGACTCGAATTATTGGCTGTGTGCCGCAACGATTGACCCTGAGGTGAGGATTAAGGGTCAGGAGAATGCTTATAAGGAGGTGATAAAGACGGCTGTGGGTGGTGCTGCGGGTGTCATCAAGGCGGTGGACAGTGCGACTACGGATTGTCAGCCGAACGAGAATGTGGAGGCTTTGCGTGTGTTTATGCTGAACAAGAAGGTGGAGTGCCGTCCGGTATGGAAACCGATGCATTGTCAGCCCGTTTATAAAGATGCACCTGCCTATACCAATGGCGTGTCGGAGTCGATATTCAAGGTCGGCTTCTGCTTGCCCGCCGGTCCGTATGTAAGCGATGATGACGTGCGCTATATCGTGGATTGCATTAAGGATGCGATTGTCTCTGAGCGGAATTAAAATATTATAGGAATAATAAATGTTTGACACGAGGGAAGACGGATTGAGGTGTGTGCGCTTCGAATCGGGGGCAGTCGGCGTGGTGGATGATCAAGGGAATGTCATCTATCAGGTTGACAAGTGCAGGCACATAGAGTTTGCGGAGCATGACTTCCTGAAGCTAAAGTTCGGCGTTGCTGATATTCTCAGTATTCCAACTCTCAAAAATGCACCGAGTGACGATAATAGCTATTTGCGGTCTGTCTTCTATGTCGATATGAAGTCGGGACAGATGTATGGCAGTATGCCGCAAATATTGCGTTTCGGCGGGTTTGAATTACTGCATATCGGAGGTTTCCTTTGCACACGAACACGGAAATGCTATATGGTGAAGTGGAAGCCGGAACTTATAACGGCAAGCCCCAATGGGCTATACCTGCCACTGCCTTACTACGAGAATCCTGACGATGAATACCTCTACGATGTTTTTCGGTGGTATGGGGTGTATCAAGTGTGCCAGCTGAAAGACGATGACAGGAAGGTGTATTGGATTTTGCAAGAGTTTTATAAGGACACGTCCGTCTTGGTGATGGATGAGCATGGATTGCACATCCATGTCTGGATGGACTGGAAGACAGGCAAGGTGACAAGACAGGAGTTAGGGTATATGAGGAATGAAGCCGAACGGGCTATGATGACCCTTAGGCTCAATGACGTCAAGCGGGAAGTGGTAGGCAGATATTTAGAGAAGCATGTAGCGGTGAAAAAGAATGAAGAGAGAGCACGCAAAAAAGAGATAAAAGCCATAAACTCAGTTGAGCCATTCCAAATTGGCGGCAAGTGGGGACTGAAGAGCAACGGACGAATGGTGGTTGCTCCGATGTACCGCACCATACTCACCCCTGTAGGCAAGTATTGTGCAGTGGAGTCATGCCCAGGCATTTGGGGGGTGATTGCAGTTGATGGCAAGGTGGAGATAGAGCCGAGATATGAGGGGGTGAAGATACTGCCGGACGGAACGGTGGAGCTGACAGTTTTCAATGGGAAAACTGTGATTAAAAAATTAAAGAATTAAAAGATTAAAGTTTTTGGCATGTGGATAATGTAAAAAAGACATATTAATGACTATGCTGAGGGACTATCAGGAAGATATATGCAGAAGGGTGAGGGAGGCATTTGTCACGCACAGGAGTGTGATGATGCAAATGCCGACGGGAACGGGTAAGACGGCGGTACTCGCCTCGCTCGTAATGGAAGAATTAAAGGATGAAAGAATTAAAGGGGGCTGCGCGAAGGTTCTTATCGTTGCCCATAGGCGGGAGCTGATAAGGCAGATTAAGGAAACTATCAAGAGAATGGTGGTCACCCCGCCACCCGGAGAGGCCCCCCCGCCCCCCGGAGGGGGGATTGTGGTAGAGTCCATTCAGACCATAAGCCGCCGCATAGGAAATCCCCCCCCTGGGGGGTGGGGGGGCTTCACTGGGGGGTGGGGGGGCTTCTCCTTGGTGATTGTGGATGAGGCACACCATGCTCTGGCGAAAACTTATAAGATGATGTGGGACGCCTGGCCGGAGGCGAGGTTCTTAGGACTGACGGCTACGCCTTATCGACTCAGCGGCGAGGGGTTTACTGATTTGTTTGACGTGCTGGTTGAGTCGTGGACGGTGAAACGGTTCATTGCAGAAGGGTGGCTGGCGGCTTTCGACTACTATTCAATACGACCGGAGAGTGACGACCAAAAACTCATTGATAACTTGAAAAAGAGAGGTGTGGACGGTGATTTCCAAATGAAGGAGATGCATGAGACACTTGACATTGCCCCTTGTATTAAACGGCTATTCGAGTCATTTGAGCGTTTCGCCTACCAAAAGAAAGGCATTGTCTATGCCATCGACATTGCCCATGCCGAGCATATCGCCGAGTATTATAGACAGCAAGGCGTGAATGCCTTGGCAATAAGTTCGAAGACTCCCAAAAGGAAACGGAAGGAAATGATAAAACGGTTTAGGGGGGCAGGGGGGCTGTGTGTCCTCGTGAGCGTTGACCTTTTTTCGGAGGGGTTTGACTGTCCTGATGTGGAGTTTATCCAATTGGCCCGGCCTACATTGTCGTTGGCCAAGTATTTGCAGATGGTGGGGCGTGGACTGAGGCCGCATAAGGGAAAGGAGAACTGCATTATTATTGATAATGTGGGATTATATAGGAGGTTTGGACTGCCTTCGGGAGAAAGAGACTGGAGGATGTTCTTTGAAGGTAATGAGAAATCAGGAATCAGGAATGAGGAATTGAGATTATCGACTGAGAGATGGAGAAAATGGAAGGATGATTTTTCCGAAGGCTCAGATCTGATGAAGATTGTCGGGCATGAGGGAATGGTGTCGAGATATGCCAACCTTGGTAAGGCGGGATTTGAGTTGAGGAAAAAAGGGAATGAATGGGTATGGGTTGACACTCTGACCGACATCACATTTGGGAAACATCCCGTGGTCGTTGACTTCAAAGGGGTGGATATGGTGACCGACGACGGGGTTACGTTTTATCCACGCATAAGGTCGAAGTGGATTGACGGCAAGAGCGGCATCAACAGGAAGACGCTGGAGACACAGGTGGGCGACGGCTTCGGTTGGAGGAGGCGCTATGTGTCGTTGAGCGAGCCTGATAAGGTATATGAGCTGCAGGAGGTGATGGACAACGGTATGAGGGTTTATAAGGACGAGGAGGATAATACGTTTTTCCAACAAGACCTTGACTCGCCCTTGGTCAGTGAGGCGGATGCCGGAGGCAGGAAGGCTTTCATGACAAAGTGTGACGAGAAACTGCGTGACTGGGAAGGAAGGGCGAAAAAACGGATGCGTGAGGGTTTTGACCCCCTGCCCCCCGGTGGGGGGTGCTCGCAAAGCGCGGATATTATCTATGAGCATCGTCCTGTAGTGCGTTACAGGGGCTTTGTGAAACTGCTTTATGACGGTGATATGGTGTATATCATGAACATACATGAAGAACGGTTAATTGCTTATCATAACTGGGAGATACGAGCCGATGACGGTATATGCACCATCGGCAACAAGCTATATCTGCGATCGGACAAGGACGGCAAGGCGTTGTGGATTAGAAAGCGCAGCAGTGACTTCCAGATGTTCGTGGTAAATGAGCCAATGGAGGATGACTTTAGGAAGAACACGTTGCCGTATGGTTCGCAGATTATGATTATCAACAAATGCGGCAAAGAGATTGAGATGACGCATATCAAGGAATCTCAACCTTAACCTTGGGTGGTATATGTATCTGAAGGTGAGAAAAGAAAAAGGAGTGGTTAAAACCACTCCTTTTTTTTGTGACTCGCATGGGGCTCGAACCCATGACCCCAACATTAAAAGTGTTGTGCTCTACCAGCTGAGCTAGCGAGTCTGCCATTTTTTAGGCGCTTTACTTAAAAAGCGGTGCAAAGGTACGCATAATTTTTGAATTGACCAAATTATTTAGAGTTTTTTTGCTATTCTGATGAGCTTTTTTCTGATTTGTCCTCTTCCTCTATGGATTTCCCCTCGATTTCTTTCACTACATACCTCTTATAATATGCTATCAGAAGTGTGGTGAGGGGTAGGGCGATGATTAGTCCGATGAAGCCGAGCAGCGCGCCCCATACCGAGAGCGACAGTAGCAGGATGGCGGGGTTGAGACCCATTGCCTTGCCCATAATCTTTGGGGTGAGCACCATGTCGGTGATGGCCTGAACCACGATGAATACAATCACTGCCGAACCGAAGATTATCCAGAAGTTCTCGCCCGTGTCAACTGCCTTGAGAGCCGACAGCAGTATCATCGGGATGAAGGCGAAGCCATGGAGGTAGGGCACAAGGCTGAGAAGGCCAATCAAGATGCCAAGACCTATTGCCATTGGGAAACCGATGATGGTAAAGCCAATGCAGAACAGAATGCCTATGCACAGTGCCACAAGTCCCTGTCCGCGCACGTAGCTGTCCAGTTGTTTCTCCACGTCGTCCATAAGCGAACGCCAGAACGGACGGCTCTTCGGGGGAAACATGCGCAGGAAGCCAGCTGAAAGGGTCTCATAGTCGAGCAGGATGAAGAACAGGTATATCAGTGTCACCATCGACGTGACGATACTGATGATGACCGTGGCAGTTTGGGTGATCACCTCAAACAGGCGCGGCATCAACTTTCTGATGGCGTCCGACACTTCCTTCTTCTTGAAGAACTGTTGTATCTCTTCACCATTATTGTCTATCCACTGGCGTATGGTGAGCGGGAAGTTCTTGATATGTGTTGTTTGGTGGAGATAGCGCGTCACCAGTTCGCCTAATTTCTCAAACTGCTCGATCATTGGCGGTATGATAAGGTAAAGGATTCCTGTTATCACCCCAATCACCACAAGCAGAGTGACAATGATTGAGAGTGCGCGCCCGGGAACGTGCAGCCGGTACTGCACGAACTTGACGATGGGGTAGAGCAGGTATGCCAACAGCCATGCGATGAAAAACGGCAGCAACACGTTGCTCAGATAGTTGGTGACGACGAGTATTGCTCCAATCAGCAGTGCTATGAGCATGCCCCTCACGAAACGGTCGAATGTTATAGTCTTTTCCAGCATAATACTTATATAATATGTTAAGTTATCTGACTTTTGGGTACAAAATTACAAAACGGTTTTAAAATTTGCAAAGTTTTTGCTGATTTTTTTGATAATTTGGCGAGAAATGAGTACATTTGTAGCCAATATGGGCATATTGTATATCATTCCGACCCCCGTGGGCAACATGGAGGACATGACATTCAGGGCTATCAGGATACTCAAAGAAGTGGATCTGATACTCGCAGAGGATACCCGCACGTCGGGCATCCTGCTCAAGCATTTCGGTATTGAAAACCGTCTGATGTCCCACCATAAGTTCAACGAGCATGAGACTTCGGCTGCTGTGGTTGAGCGGCTGAAGGGTGGGCAGAACATAGCGCTGATAAGCGATGCCGGCACTCCTGGCATCAGTGACCCCGGGTTCTTCCTTGTCAGGGAGGCTGCCAAGGCGGGCATAGAGGTATATACACTTCCTGGAGCCACGGCTTTTGTGCCGGCTCTTGTGACGAGTGGCCTGCCCTGCGACCGTTTTGCCTTCGAGGGATTCCTGCCTCAGAAGAAGGGCAGGCAGACCAAGATGGAGAGCCTCAGGCGTGAGCAGCGCACTATGATATTCTATGAGTCGCCCCGCCGACTGGTGAAGACACTCACTCAGATGGGCGAGGTGTTCGGTGTGGAGCGTCAGGCTTGCGTATGCCGCGAGATATCCAAGGTGCACGAGGACTGCCAGCGCGGCACGCTATCATCGCTCGCAGCACATTTCACTGAGCAGGAGCCTCGTGGCGAGATAGTGCTGATTGTGGCAGGGGCTGATGAAGCGGATAGCTTGCCCATAGCAAAAGAAGAGGAGGTTTCTCCCCCGATGCCGCATAAGAAGAGCAAGTATCAATTAAAGATGGAGAGAATGGAGAGTGAAGAATGAAGAATGAAGAATGAAGAATGAAGAATTAAAAGATTAAAGAATTAAAAAATTGGATATTATGAAGAAACTGATTTTTGCATCTCTTTGTCTTGCCGCCCTGGTGGGGTGTCAGGACAACAAGTCGAAGGTTGACAGTGCCGCCTCTGCCGAGCGCGACTCACTCAACAAGGTTATCGAACAGAAGGATAACGAGATCAATGACATAATGGCCACCTTCAATCAGATTGAGGAGGGACTGAAGGAAATCAGTCAGGCCGAAGGTCGTATCAGCGTTGCCCGTGCCGGTGAGGGTTCGAGCAAGAACCAGCGCATTGCCGAGAACATGCAGTTTATCCAGCAGACAATGCAGCAGAACCGTGAGCTTATCAACAAGCTAAAGACACAGCTCAGGGAAAGCACCGTCAATGGCGAGCAGCTGAAGAAAACTATTGAGAACCTTGCCCTGCAGCTTGAGGAGAAGGACAAGGAACTGATGAAGCTGCGTGCCGAGTTGGATGCCAAGGACATACATATCATGGACCTTGACGAGAAGATTGCCAATCTGAACACCGACGTCAGCAGCCTGTCGGAGCAAAACGCCCAGAAGTCAGCCACCATCAGTGCGCAGGACAAGCAGCTGCACAGTGCATGGTTTGTTTTCGGCACCAAGAAGGAGCTGAAGGAACAGCAGATTCTTAAGGACGGCAAGGTGTTGCAAGGCAATTTCAACAAGGAGTATTTCACCAAGGTGGATATCCGTGTTGACAAGGAGATAAAGCTCTATTCGCGCTCAGCCAAGATGCTCACATCCCATCCGTCGAGCAGCTACACCCTGCAGCGTGACGCCAACAAGCAGTATGTGTTGCGAATCACCGACCCACAGCAGTTCTGGAGCACAAGCAAGTATCTCGTGATACTGGTTGACTAAAAATATACTTTTTTTTATATAACAATTAAGGTGCAGCCTCGGCAATCGGGGCTGCACGTTTGCATATCGTTTTATTAGGTTGTCGTATTGATTACGGAAAAGTGATAAATAATAATAATAAATAATGTTAATCTCTTGGAATTATTAATTAAAAGACGTACCTTTGCATTCCATAAAATATGTAACATAAAATATGGAACGATTGAATAATCCATTCGTCATCTATGGATACAAAGGTGCCGAATACTTCTGCGACAGGCAAAAGGAGACCGAAACTATAATGAGGGCTATGCACAATGAGCGCAACGTTGCACTCATATCTCCGCGACGCATTGGCAAGACGGGGCTTATTCATCATGCTTTCGCCCAAATTACCAATGAACATCCAGATATAAGATGTTTTTATATGGACATCAATGCTACTCGTAACCTTCAGCAGTTTGTTGAACTATTCGCCAAGACTGTTATCGGTAAACTGGATACCCCCTCACAATCTGTCTTGCGAAAGATAACAACACTCTTTTCATCGTATAAGCCAGTGTTGTCAATTGATGAACTGACGGGGATGCCCTCATTTTCTATAACAGTTTCTAACGAACAAAAAGAGGAGTCGCTAAAGCATGTACTTGATTATCTCAAAGATTCCGATAAGAGGATATATGTGGCAATAGATGAATTCCAACAAATATCAGAATATCCTGAAAAGAATGTTGAGGCATTGCTTCGTTCACACATACAATTCATTCCCAATGTGGTTTTTGTATTTGCGGGAAGCAAGCAACATATTATGGCAGAGATGTTTACTTCTGCCAAACGTCCTTTCTATCAAAGTTCTCAGATGCTTTCACTTTCACCTATTGACAAAAAGGTGTATTTTGAATTTGCCAATAACCTGATGGAGAAGAAATGTATGAAGTTAAGCGAGGATGTATTTGGATATGTTTATGACGTAGTTGATGGTCAGACATGGTATGTTCAGCATATACTAAATCGTTTATATGATATTGGTGGGGAGATTGACATTCGGCTTATAAATGATACTATAATGACATCGGTAATGGAGCAAGAGGTGGCATTTCTGAATTATTACGAGTCGCTCACATATAATCAGTCGCAATTGCTGCTTGCTATAGCAAGAGACAAGTCAGTGGAGTCGGTACTATCTCAAGATTTCATCCATCGCCATAGTTTGCCTGCCTCAAGCAGTGTAAGCCTAGCCCTAAAGGCATTGATTGAAAGGGAGTTCGTATATAAATTCAATGGAAAGTTTATTATTTACGACCGATTCTTCGCAATTTGGCTAAGAAAGTTGTAATAATTAAGGTGCAGCCTCGGCAATCGGGGCTGCACCTTAATTATATAATAGAATGAGGGAGACAACGTTTATTGGGCCATAACCTTGCGAACATTGTTTCCTCGTTTGAGGATGACAATATTACCTGATGAGGGTGAAGAAAGGCGTTGACCGGAGAGATTGAAGTATGAAGTAGAAGATTTCAACATATCATCCACTGTCACTTGGGATATACCTGATGTCACAGGCTCCTTGTCAATCGTGACCTTTCCGTCAGCCACCACCAAGTGTAGATAATTATTCATCTTGCCACCTTCAACCCTTGGCTCTACAAAATCACCATTATATTTAAAAAACATCTTTACGATATATTCACCATCTTGAATATCAGAAGGCAACGAACAAACAAAAGCCAAATTTTGACGATAATAATACGGCTCTAGAGTAATAGAGAAATTACCCTTTTGTATTTTCTTTATAAAGTTGCCATTGCTGTCATATAAACCAATACCGTATGACCATTTGGCTGATATGGGATTAAAGTTGAAGATCTTTCCTACACTGATATTAAAACTTTTATATCCAGTGTCGCTACTTGCCAACTCAGTTGCATCCGTCTCAATGGGGGCTATAGCTGGCAAAGGCAGATAGTCGCCATCAATTCCGTCGGTGTTGGGAACAATACCATAAATAGCTGTCTGGCCATCCGTGAAGGCATAAGCTCCTGGATCAAGGCGGAAGATGTCGTAGTAGCCGTCATCATTACCTCCCCAACCCCAGTTTACATGCACCAGGTCTTTTTCGTCATATCCTGAAATGACAAATGCATGTCCTGCAGCATCCTGGCCTCCTCCTTTGGGTGAAGATGCACTATAATAAATGGGACGACCATCTACTATCTCCTGCTTCATTTTCACTAACCATTCCTCCTTAGACGAATAATATTCAGGACTGTCATACACCAAAGTGGTATGCTTATATCCAAAGAAATTGAACAATGCCAAAGGTACATCTTTATCATATGCGCTACTTCCATTCTTGGAATAATTCATTTTCAAACTTATTCCACAGTCGAACAGCAATTTTGCTACGGCATCAGCTGCTTCCTCGTCTTCTTTAAACTCTTTCGTGGTGTTTTTCATCAAGTCCCACCTGTATTCACTCTTTGAGAAATCCACGCTTATGGCTTTGCCATTGTATGTGGTAAATGATGCTCCCGTTCCTACATTAGGCCATTTGTGATAGTTCATGATTTGACCCATAGCCACAGCCACACAACCCGCCGGACAATCATCGGGACAATACTTGTTGTAGGGGGCAGGCTGGTTCCATTGTGTCTTCACAATAGGTTCTACTTCGGCAGGAAGATCGCTTGAGCGAGTAGCTGAGTAATCACTTGCCACGGCAATGCCATTTCTGATATCCTCAACATATTGCGAATAAGAATCAAGAAAAAGTTTGAGTGCATCAGGCATTGACTGACTGTCAATGTGCCCTGTGGCTGAATAACCTATTATCTCTGGCAATTCGTCCTCTGCTGCCACTATGGCAAATCCCTTGCCGTCGGTGGAATTGAATATGTAATACCCCGCTTCACTAACTACCGACCTTGTTGATACGTATGGATTGCATATCATCACGTCTGTGTTGATATGTCGTTTACTTGTCAGAAAGTCAATAGCGATTTTCTTTGCCTTCTTTTCATTGATGGTTCTGGCTGAAGCTGCCGAAGCTATCAAGAAGAATGATAACAGTAATAAAATCCCTTTTCTCATAATACAGATGATATTTATGATGGTTATTAGAAACAAACAAGAGGAATGGCAAACAATGCCATCCCTCTTGCCTTAAGATAATATTTTTGGTGGCACTCTAATTGTTATTAGAATCCCAACTCTGAAGCCAAATCATAGCCAGGGAATGCGAGGTAGAGGTTGTGAATACCAAAACCGCCTAAACCTCCTACATACCAATACGGGGCGATTGTCAAGTATTGAATATTTCCCTCATCATCGTATGTTGCCACACTCTGGGCATCGTCTCCTGCAAAATCCGGACTAAGTTGTGATGGAAGGTGACCGAGGATGTCAATACCGGTATCCTGATATGAAGTGTTTATGCACAATGGAGTATCCCATGTTACATATCCATCCTTGGATACCTTAAATACGAAATAGTCCTTGTATGTACCAAGTGCACTGCCTGATGATGTTACGACATCATCGGTGTATAAACTCTTCACGCGATAGTATTCTGGCTTGTCATCTCTCTGCTGGATTTCTATTTCATCCCAGAAACCATACCAGAAACCGTCAATCCACTGACCTTTACCGAGACTGTTCCACTTCACGCGCACAGCCTTGAAGGTAAATGATTTCCTTGTAGAAGACTTATAAGGATTAACCACTTCATCGTCAAGGGCAACCTCGAATGAATAGGTCTTGCCAACCTCTGCATTGTTGAATGTAGCCTTAACATTAGCCTCCTTGGCACCTGCTGCAAAATCAACAGTTGCGGGCACAACAAACACATCGTCGGTGTTGCTGAGCACTGTCAGGTTGTAGCTGGCAGCTGCATCAGCCTTTTCGCGGGTAACAGTGAAGGAAACTTCTGTCGGGTCAGTTGGGTCGAGCTCAACAGACTTTCCAGACTCCTCTGCCACGAATGAAACGGCAGGACAATCGGCACTAACTGGCTCACCAGGAGTGTAGTCATTGTCATCGTCGCTACATGAACTCATTGCAAAGCCCAGCATTACGATGCCTGCAAGCATAAATATCTTATTCAGTTTCATATATTTCTTTTATTATATTAATAATGTTATCACTAATTAGTCGGTTACACCATCGCGCAGATTAGGATTCTGACCAGCAACAGGCAGCGAACCTTCTTCGTTATCTACGATTGCCCGATTGTTATCTTTCTCCGACTGTGGGAAACGCATGTTCAACCAACCATCGTCAGCGGCGATATTAAACTGGAATGCATCTGCATAGTTGGTGGTGTTAGGACCATGGAAACGAACGATAGGCTTGTTAAGACGGCGGGCGTCGCTGACAGCGAAACCTTCACCCCAAAGCTCTACACGACGCTGGAACCAAATCTCGTCACGAAGTGTGCGTCCAGAAGGAATAGTGTAGCTGGGGTCACGATATGTCTTCACAAAGTTTGTGAGGATTTCCTTTGCCTTAGCCTCGTTGCCGCTGATGGCATAACCCTCGGCCTGGATGAGAATCATCTCCTCAACACGCATCAATGGCCAGTCATTGTTATTCAAAGTAGAACCAACGCCCGACTTCATGCCAAACTTGATGTTGGTGTATGGAGGAAGTTCTACCTTTGAACCATCGTCCAATACTAGGTTTGCAATCTCGTCACCTTTGGCAGTACCCCATGTGAGGTCAGCCCAGTTGGGAGAATGGAGGTTCTCGTCAATCCACCATCCCTTGCGAACGTCAGTTGCAGGAATCTTATCCCACAGAAGCTTATTGATCATTGCAGTAGTACCGCAGGCAGCTCCATAGCCATCGCCGCACAATGAAGAAAGCCATGATGGAGCAGTGGCATATCCGAAGTAGTTGGCCTGGTCGTCGGTAATGTCGATAGCCCAAATCCAGTTGTGCTCTTCCATATCACAGAATGTAGGAACGCTAACCTCTGCGATAGATGCAGGCTCATATCCCTGCATAGCCTTCTCGGCATCAGCGGCAGCCTCGGCACCCTTACCCATTGCGAGATAAGCGCGGGCACGCAGACCGTAAGCAACATTGGCATTCACGTATGCCTTGGAAGAACGTGTCTCGTCGAGATGGTCGATAGCCCATGTGAGGTCTTCAACTATTACATTATAAACTTGCTCAACAGTGGCGCGAGGGTTGTTTGTAACGTCAACAGAGTCGCTAAGCACAGGCACACAAGGCTTGTCCTTGCTTGTCTCATAGCTGCCCTGGAAATAAGGAGCCAACGACAGATAGCTGTATGCCCTGAGAGCCTTGGCCTGAGCCTTCATGTTGATGAGGCTTGCATCCTCGGTATCCTCGGGTATAGTGGCAAGAATGTCTTTCACCATACCGATGAGAGTGTAAGGAGTCACATAGCGGATGTAAGGATTGGCGTAGCTGGGAGTACGTGATGAGTATTCACAAGCTGCAGAGAACCAGTTATATCCGTTGTCGGCACCAATCATGTCGGCACCCTCGAAATCCTGTGACAATGCCATCATAATAAAACCGAAATCGTCGGCACGGGCACTTGAGAAACGAGTTCCCCAGTTCTGTGCTGGATTACCCATAAAGGTGAACATACCATTGAATGTAGCCTCTACACGGGTAGGAATGGCATTGACGATATCCTGCGACTGTTCCTTACTGAAGGCACCGCCACTATATATCTGTTCGTCGATGTCGGAGCAAGATGCAAGCATCAGTCCTCCGAGCACCATTGTTGAAATCTTATATATCTTCATATTCATTTCTGTATTTTTGCGATGTTAACCAATTAGAAATTAACGCTGATTCCTGCTGTGATGGCACGAGTACCACTATAGCTACCTGATGCCATACCCGAACCAGAAGTCATACCACCGATACCATAGTTGTAACGTGGGTCAAGACCCTTGCGCTTGGTGAGCAGGAAGAGGTTCTCGCCAGATACATATATACGTACGTTGGTAAGCTGCAGAGGAGAGATAATACTCTTGGGCAGTGTGTATCCAAGTGTCAGGTTGTTCAGACACAGATAGTTAGAGCTTGTGAGGAAGCGATCCTGAGGTGACTGTGACTCAACTCCTGGGTCATCAGCAGCAGCAGTGCTCAGACGTGGGATGTCGCTGTTGGGGTTCTCAGGACTCCATGCGTTGAGAAGATCCTTGTGCATGGCATTACCCTGGCTCTGACCATTGTGCATCAACGACTGGTATGTACCGTCGTAGATCTTACCTCCGAGCTGGAATGAGAACTGTGCAGCCAAGTCAAATCCGTAGGCATTGAATGTTGTGCCGAAACCACCGTAGAAATCAGGAAGTGTTGTGCCACAGTCATACTTAGTGGCCTTTGTGATGTCCTTAGTGGTTGTAGTCTCAGTGTGGTCGTAGTTGGCATCCTTGACAGAAGCTACCTCCTTGCCATCCTTGCCGATAAATGTATCCTTGTACCAAGTAGCCTTACCGTCGGTCTTGTCAACTCCGGCATACTTATAGAGATATGCCTGATAAACAGTACCGCCTACCTTGATGATACGGGTAGCATACTTCATTCCGTCCTCTGCGATTGAGGGATCGAGTTCTGTAATCTTGTTCTTGTTGTGTGTTACGTTGAAGTTTACGTCCCAGTTGATGTCACGACTGCGGATGATAGTTCCGTTCAATGTCAACTCAATACCCTGGTTGCGCATAGAACCAACGTTCACTGGATAAGAGCTTACTACCGAACCTGATGAAAGAGGAAGATCCTTGATATAGAGCATGTCAGAAGAGTTGCGGGTATAGTACTCAATAGTACCCGACAAACGGCTCTTGAACAATTCAAAGTCAATACCGAAGTTCCAAGACTTGATCTTCTCCCATGTAAGGTCTGGATTACCCATCTGAACCATAGTCACACCATATGACTTGGTGTCCTCGTTGTACGTAGCTGAATACATATCAGCATAAGCGTGACGATAGTATGAGATACTTGAAAGGTTGTCATTACCTGTTAGACCGTAGCTCACCTTGAGCTTCAACTGGTCAATCCACTTCACATTCTCAAGGAACTTCTCCTTGTTCATCTGCCAAGCAACACCGAATGAACCGAAGTTACCCCAACGCTTGCCAGGAGCAAACACTGAAGATGCGTCACGACGATAAGATACAGTTGCGAAATACTTGTCATCATAGTCATACTGTACACGACCGAGGAAACCCTCTGTCATATAATCATCTGTATATGAAGACAATGACTTCTGAGAAGTACCGGCTGCATTTGACAACTCACCCACAAACGGGTTGTAGAGGTGGTCGTTGTATCCATAGTGAGACTGCTCCTTGTAGTTATACTGCTCATAACCAGCGAGGATTGCAATATCGTGCTTGCCGAATGCCTTGGCATAGTTGGCAAGATACTGCTGGTTGGTAGTGAAATAGCGGTTGGATGTTATACCCACTGCACCGTCAACAGAAGAACCTCCACCGAATGTGCTCTGAAGGTTACTGCGGCGGTTGGTGATGTTAGAAACACTGAAGTTTGCAGTAAGGTTAAGACCATCGATGGGAGTCAGAACGGCTGCCCACTGACCTGTGAACACATCCTGGTAGATCTTGTTCTGGTTGTATTCGTTGTCACGAACAGCATTACCCACAACAGAAGGACGCTTCTGGTTGGTCTGGTTGGAGTCATATATAATACGTCCGTTGTCGGTCTTGATTGTTCCGTCGGCATTACGTACATAAAGAGGATAGATAGGAGCCATCATATTACAGATGTAGAACACGTTGCCCGAGCTTCCCCATGTGTCTGAAATAGCGGCCTTCTGGCTGTCGGAGTGAGTGAATCCGAGGTTGGTTGTGAACTTAATCCATGGCTTAGCCTGATACTCCACGTTTGTACGACCTGTATAACGGTTGTAGTCTGAGTTGTTTACGATACCACCATCGTTCAGATAACCAACGCTGGCAAAATAGCGCAGACGGTCGGAACTTCCTGATACAGTGAGGTTATACTCCTGACGGAATGAGTTGTGGAATGTCTCGTCATACCAGTTGTCGGCTGTATAGTAATACTCACCGTCGCTATATCCCATCTTTGCGTTGGGGTTGAGCTTGAAGTTGGTACCGATGAGATTCTCTCCTTCAGGCACAGTATAGATGTTGTAACCAAGACCACCATTAGCTGAATTGAAGAGGTTAGCGTTGGCAAATGCGTATGCCTCTTCCATAGTTGAGCCATTGTAGTACTTAGAGTTGAACATCGCACGATATTGTGTCTCGTAGTACTGAGCAGGATCGTCAATCACGTCATACTGAGGAACAAGGCGTGAGTTAGAACCCCATTTAGCATCGAAGGTAATCTGTGCATCCTGTCCAGCCTTTGCCTTCTTGGTTGTGATGATGACAACACCATTGGCACCACGTGCACCGTAGATGGCACTTGCCGAGGCATCCTTCAATACAGAGATTGACTCGATATCCTGAGGGTTGATGTTGGCAATACCAGCCTCATAGGGTGCACCATCTACAATATAAAGAGGTGCAGAGCTTGCGCTCAGCGAACCGATACCACGAATACGGATAGTCGGGGCAGAACCGGGCTCGCCAGAAGATGTTGTTGCCTGAATACCAGCTACTTTACCTACAAGGGCACTTGTACCAGTAGAGCTTACGTGATTTGTGATGTCAGCAGTCTTGATTTCAGCGGCAGAACCGGTGAATGCTGACTTCTTGGCTGTACCATAAGCCACGACGATAATCTCGTCAAGATTCTTAGCATCACTCTTAAGGAGGATACGCATGTTCGCACGTGCACTTACCTCTACAGGTTCCATACCAACGTATGAAATGTTGAGTGTGTTCTTGCCCTTGGGGCAAGTGATCGCAAATTTACCGTTCAAGTCTGTTACGGTACCAATATTGGTACCTACCACTCTAACGGCAGCTCCTACTACGGGTTCGTTGTCCTCATACGACACGACCGTTCCGGAGACTTTCGTTTGTGCCATTGCCATTCCCACGAAGAGGAACAGGCAGGCAAAAAGCATTTTGATTCTTTTTTCCATAAAATCTCTCTCTTGTTTAAACTAACTTTATAAAAATCGGTGCAAATTTATACTAAATAAATTTAATAGCCAAACATTTTCCCAATAAATTGCCAAAAATAGTGCATTTCTTATCATTTTTCTATCATTTGTCATGTTTTAATTCCGTTTTTTAACTCTTTTCGCTCTCGAAGTGACAGAATCACAACGATCGTGGCTTACTCTCAGTGCATTGTTTACAAACAGAAGCCACACCTTATTTATATATATTAGCAAATATTATAAAAAGGTCAACGAGAATCCGCAAAAAACATTTAATATGTCAACACATTTTACGAATAAAGACGATAAGTAGTCAATCAAAATAGTTAAACTACATTTTGTATTTTGATTGTATATCCTATATATACTGATTATTTGCATAAGAAATGAGCAATACAAATATAAAAAAACATAAAAAAGCCACTTACCGCCGACTAAAATCATAAAATACTTGGCGGTAAGTGCTTTTTTTGCTATATTTGCATCGGATTTATTCAAATATCTTATTTATGGCACGCGAAGAGATTATTGGAAGAAAAAGAGAAATGGCATTGCTTGACAGCTATATGGCTACAGCCAGACCAGAGTTTATCGCTCTGTACGGTCGTAGGCGTATAGGCAAGACTTTCCTTGTGAAAAAGCTTTATGAGGAGTCGTTTGATTTCTATGTAACTGGTATATTCGACAAAAGCAAAAAGGAGCAACTCGCCAATTTCAACCGTCAACTAAACAATTATTCCAACTCATATTATCCCATAGTGGATAATTGGTTTGACGCCTTTGCCCAACTCCAGCACTATCTTGGCACGTTGAAAGACAAGCAGCGCATATTGGTGTTTTTCGATGAATTGCCATGGATGGACACGCCGCGTAGCAAATTCATCAGGGCATTGGAACTCTTTTGGAATGAATGGGCAAGCAGCCGGAACAATATAAAATTCATTGTTTGCGGTTCGGCCACGACATGGATGACAAGCAAATTGTTGGGAGACAAAGGCGGACTGCACAACCGCGTAACCCGACAGATAAAGTTGCGACCATTTACACTTGCTGAAACCGAGGAATACTTGGTTAGTATAGGATTCCGTCCTGACAGGCTACAGACAGTGGAGGCATATATGTGTGTGGGAGGAACACCATTCTATCTGAATATGTTCAATCCCATGTTCAGTGTCACCCAAAACATTGACGAACTGTTCTTTAGCGAGGACGCACCGTTGCAGAAAGAGTTCCCGTTCCTTTTCAGGTCTTTATTTAATGACTCGGTCACTTATCGGCGAATTGTTGAACTTCTTGGAGATAAACTCAAGGGAATGACAAGGGGTGAAATCATCAAGTCGCTGAAACTCGTTGACAACGGGAATCTTACGGAGATTCTTGACAATCTTTGCCAATGTGACTTTATCAGGAAATACAGTGCTTACGGCAAGAAACAGCGCGAGGTGATGTACCAGCTGATAGACCTGTATAGTCTTTTCTATATCAAATACGTGATGAACGATAATTCGCAGGACACGCACAAATGGAGCAATATGATTGACAGTGGCAGTCGCAAGGCGTGGAGTGGATATGCTTTTGAACAGGTGTGTCTCCTCCATCTGCCACAGATTAAGAAGAGGTTGGGAATTGACACAATATCCACCGATATTTGTTCGTGGCAGAACGATAAGGCCCAGATAGACTTGGTAATCGACCGTCGCGACCGTATAATAAACCTCTGCGAGATGAAATACTGCGACAAGCCATTCTCAGTCACAAAATCATACCTTGCCAAGATGGAACAACGACGCGAGTATTTCGCAGAAGCCACTTCTGCCACAAAGGCCTTGCATCTCACTGTAATAGCCCCGTACGGCATAGCAGGTAATAGTCAAAGCTCAAAGATACAATCAGTTGTAAATATGGATGACTTGTTCAAAACTGTCTGAAATAATATAAAACAAGTTGCAGCCCCAGCAATCGGGGCTGCAACTTATTCTTTAATCAGTAATTCATCCCGACAAGCCAGATAGGGAGTTTCTTTCCTATGGGATATTCCATGCCGTCGGCAAGGATGTAGGAGTCGGGAATGTCGGCTATCTGGTCGAATGATTTCTTGTTGCCGCCAACCTCCAATGTCACCTTGCCGTCAATTCTGAAGTCGCCTTCGTCCTTGGAATACTCCACGGTATGGTTGACGCTCAGTTGGTTGACAACGAAACATTCCCTGACAGTGCCTATTACAAGGCGGCTTGACAGGGCATAAAGCATATTGGTGTTGTGGATGAATATCTTGTCGGGCTTCTGCATCTTGGTCACCGACTTGTTGTCGGTGTATATGAGGTGCAGCAGTTCTGCCCGTTGCATTGCGCTGAGATAGTTCACCACCGTGTTCTTGTTTATTTCAAGATATGAAGCGAGTTTTGATATGTTCACCTCGTATGGAAGATTGTCGGCGAGAAAAAGCAGCATGGCTTTCAGCTTGCGCGTAAAAGCAGGATCCACTCCGCAGAACATCGTGATTTCCTGGTCGATGATAAAGTTGACCACATTCTCAAGCCTGCTGTAATATTCAGTCTCTACACCATCATAGAATGGATAATACCCAACCCTCAGGTATTCCTCGAACATCTTCACGGGACGGCACTTGGCATTTACCTCGGCACAGATGTTGTCGGCATTGGCCAGAATCTCGTCAAGGGAATATTTGGGGATTTGTATTCCTTTATAGAAATGAAGATATTCCCTGAAAGACAAGCCCTCCATGGTGTATGACAGCACCCTGCGCGACAAGTCGGCATCAGCATTCAGTATCTGGATAAGCGACGAACCGGTGAAGGTAATCCTCAACTGAGGATAGAGGTCGATGATTTCCTTTATCTCCACGCTCCATTTGGGGTATTTGTGCACTTCGTCGAGAAAGAGATGCTCACCTCCCATTTGTGCAAACCGCTCGGTGAGCTCCAATAGCGTGTGGGCAGTGAAATACATGCTGTCAACCACACAATACAGTGCCTTGCCCGCCGTTATGCCGTATGTCTGTCGAATATACTGGCGCATAAGCGTGGTCTTGCCAACTCCCCGCGAACCTTTAATCGCCACAAGTTGTCTTGACCAGTTGATATCGTTGATTATTTCCCTTATGATGTCCATCTTCACTTGGGAAATATACATTTGGTGCTTTCTGAATAATGATTCCATACCTATTCATTGTTGACTGTTTATTTGGCTGCAAAATTATATAAAATAACCGAAAGCACCAAATCTTAAGGATAAAAAGCTTACCGGGATAAGCGATTTTTAACTAAAACCGCTTATTGGGATAAGCTTATAATAGTGAAGTGCCCCTTATTTTAACATAAAATTTATTTAGTATAAACATAACGTAATTAAGAAAAATGAACGTAAAACATATATTATCAAGTCTTGTCGTTGCGTCAATGGCGGTCACATCATGTACCGACCTTGACACGGCACCTGAGGGAGCCGAAACTTAAGTTATATTATTTCCCGAAATTTATGCTCTCAGCCAATGTACGGCATCAACATCTCAGGATTTACCAATACTCTCAACTATATAGCCCAGACTTCGCCTTCCTAATTGCCCGCGGGCAATTACCGCGTGAGCTTAAAGACCAAAGGTCGCGGCGACAGCAAGTGGCAACCGGTGAGAAAGCCTGGTCTTCTGAGGTTTATAAGGGCATAGTGATTGGTAAGGGGAAGAAATACGTTAGATGCGAATAAAAAAGGGTGCGGCATTTCGCCGCACCCTCACTCAATACATAGTCAATAGATATATGGTTCTTATCTTGCTTTATTTCTTTGTCAGGACGCTGGTAGCACCATTGTAGATATACGAATAATCGTATGGCTGATAGTAAGCGGTCCAATTTGAGAATGATATGGTTCCATCATCATTAATAGTGCCGACAACGGGAGTATCTGGTTCGTCAAACTTGCAGAACGAATAGTAGCCGGCCCAGTCGGTCTTAATATCCACAGTGATGGTGCGGGCCTCTATGTCAACTTTGGCTGTGAAGGTGTCCTCCCATCCATAGAAGTTGTAGATTGAGATGGTGGTGTCGTCAATCTTCTCGATTTTCACGTCGCTTTCCTGGTCATAGACATAGTCGTTGATGCTGTAGTCGAAGCAGTTGGTCACCTCAGAGTAGTCGCCTACGATGTCATCTATAGTTAATCCCCATAACACGTCGTCGTAGCCGCAGCCAAGGTAGTTGCCTTCCTTGTCGTAGAGATAGACATAGAACCACACCTCGCCATTTAGGAAGTTGCCGTTTGCCCAACCGCAGTAGCCGCTGCCTCGCTGGTAGTAGATGCAGACGGTGTAGTCGCCGGCATGGAAATAGTAATATGGGGCGTTCTCCTTATATGCATTGGTGAACACCACCTCAGGATAGCCGTCGATCACGCTCTCGTTGTCAACATAGAAATCTATTGTTTCATTCGAGCCATAGACACCCTCAATAGCGTATGATCCATCTTCGTAAGCCACAACCTGCACGGGGAATGTGGTGTCGATAGTCTCGGAATAGTAGCTTGCTTCGGTGCGCCATATCTCATTCTTTGCCTTGATGAATGTGAGTTTGAAACCCTCCGATAAAGAGTAGTTCTCGTTGTCGGTCATGGCGAAGACATAAACGGTATGCTCGCCTGGTTGCAGGTTGCTCAGCTCATAATTAGTGGTATTGGTGACTTCAGCATGTTCGGTATTGCCTATTTGCGACTCCTCAACATCCACATACACATAATAATACTCCGCATTATCTACAGCAGGCCATACGATGGTGATGATACCATTGTTTTCTGTTGCCACAGCCTGTGGTGTGCCAAGTTGCACCACATCGTTGGTAGTGGCGGTGAGAGTGGCAATGGGCGATGTGGTCTTGTCGCCTGAGAGGGCTGCATAAGCCCACACATTGAGTGTATAGGTGGTGTGCACCTTCAGACCGGTTGCCAATATCGACGTTGCGCTTGTGGTGCCGCCAAGTACCACCTTGCCAGCCTCGTCCTTGAGTTCGTAGGCATACTGCGTGGCATCGGATACAGGAGTCCAACTGAACGCCAATGTACTTACCGTCTTTGCGCCTTCGGTTATGGATGTCGGCGAGAGCGGAGTCTTTGCCACTTCGTCGTCATCACTGCATGATGCCAAGCCAAAGACGATGGCGGTCATCATGAGGAATAATCTATATAGTTCTTTCTTCATAGCTTAATTACTTTTACTTCTTTAACTTCCTTAAGTTCTTTAACTTCCCAAACAATGTTATTCCCACCAGAACGTCACGGCATTGTAGTAGTCTGTTGAGCCGTCGGTGTAGTCTGTCCAGTATAGATAGACGTATCCGCTGCGCTTATAGATCGAAATGCAGGAATAGCCTGTAGTCGTACCGTAATCCTCAAGTATGCAGATGTCTGCCACCTCGATGGTGCCGTCGGCTACAGTCCATGTGGGATAGCTTTGTGTGGCATCGTCGAAGAGATATGCTCCCTTTGCCTCCGTGCCCTCGTAGGGCTCGTAGTTGGCGTAGGTGGTGATGCAGTTGTAGCCTGCGAATGCCGTTGAGTTGCTTCCGATAGTAAAGATATAGTCAACACCAGAATTGAGGAAGTTGGGGAAACGGAATCGGTTGGTGTTGCCAAGCTGTTGGAACGAAGTGGTAAACTCGCTCGTCACTCCCTTTGTAGTCCATGTCATCTTTACATTGTCGGATATGCTTTCCCATGCTGCCACCATGATGTATCCGGAGTATGTCGTGGCTCCTGCTTTAATGGTGTAGTGATCGGCATATTCCTCGGGCACTGTAACCATGAGATTGTATTTCCTTGATTCCACAAGATTGCCGAATGTCACCTTGACGGTGGCGCTGCTCTCGCCTGCGGCGAAACTAGCCGTGGCTGGAACTGAGAGGCCTTCATCTGCGGTAACGACGAGTGGCACTTCAGCGGCAGTTTCCACACCCTTAAGACGTGACACTCCAATCTCGACCTCTGTAGCCTCCCCGGGTTGGAAGATAAACTCCGTGGGATTGCTGTCGGCGAAATACACAGCCATTGAGCCATCTGCCGTAGGCAATCCCGGCTCATAGTTGCTGTCGTTCTTGTCGTCGCAAGCGGTGGCGAGTATCATCGCCACCATCGCGTACATTATATTATATATAGTCCTTCTTTTCATCCTAATAGAATTTTAATCTTTTAATTCTTTAATTTTTTAATTTTTCAATTCCCCGTCGGGGTAGGATCCGGATTCATCTTGCCTGAGAGGGCGTTGTTGTAAGTGCGTGCCACCTCGGGGATGTAGAAGTTAAGCCACTGGGCGCATCCGAATGCCTCGTGGTTGAGCTTGTCATACGGCTCAACATAGTTGCTTCCCTGGTATTTGCGGATGATGGGCAGTCCTAAGCGCTTGTAGTCGTTATACATTACTCCCTCGCCCCACAGTTCGACATACTTCTGGCTCATCAGCTCAATTATGAAACTATCGCTTGTCTCATAAGCATAATACCATTTGTTGCCTTCGTCGAAGCGATAATCGTTCATGAAGTTGTCGAGCTTGATTAAGCCTGCTATTTCGCCATTAAGATAATACTCACACTCCATGACGATGAAATACATCTCCTCAACACGCATCAAGGGGATGTCAACTAACATGCCGGTCTGCTCGTCGTCGATACTGCCTGAGCCTGGGCGGAACTTGAGGTTGGCGTATGCAGGAAGACGGCTGAAGTTGGTGTTGGCAGCCTTTGAACCGGCACTCTCGTCCTTGAGCTGAGTCTCATATTTGTCGGGAACCGTTGTGGCACCGGCATCCTCGGGGGCTATCCATGATGTCTTGCGCCAGTC
>JALFIX010000078.1 GCA_022775105.1 Prevotella sp.
ATTACCTCAAGTCGCATCGTGGGGTAAGGGGATGGTGGCTACATATTGATGTTGTGCTGTTGCTTTTTACTGAAAGCTGCTACTAACGACTCATAAATCTACCCTTAATCGTGTATTGGATGATAGTTGCGGATTTTAGGAACTACTGAAAGTAGAGTACATGCGAAACTTAAATCAGTTATTCTTGTGGGGTAGGATTGTTAACAGCAACGGCATATTAATGTATTTTATGGTTAGAAAAACGCCGTTTTCTGGTTGCAAAATGCTGTTTTCTGATGTGAAAAACGCAGTTTTATTACCTTTATGGAAGTTGGATTACCTTGATAAAAAAAAGTTGCAAACATCTGTCACTGTCACCGCCTATCGACAACATACTGGCTATCAGCAATTTACTTTTTCATGATGGTGACAGACGATTTGGAAACAGGGCTGAGACCGCACAAAAACAGCGTTTTTTGAGTAAGCGTCTCCACGAAGATGTATTGCGTATATCAAAAAAAACGCTAAGAGGCGACTTAGATCTGAACAGGGGACTGACCCTGTTCAGACTGCCAGAAAGCACTTGCACATTATCCCATTTGGAGAGAAATATGTGCCAAAAGGATTATTTGCGAAAAATAGTTGTAACAGGTATTGCGGTTTCTCGTATTTATTTTGTAATTTTGCCGGGGAATTAATCTGACTTGTATGAAAACTGTAATAATATGGATGATTACCGTTTGCCTTGTCTTCAGTGGATGCGACGCGTTCCAATACCACCCATACGAAGTGAGGTTCGACGGCGACAGAAACATCAACGAGAACAATATCGTCAGGATTGAGGAACAATGCCGCAATCTTGACTCACTGTGTGTGGCTTTCATCAGCGACTCACATCACGACTACTCAGACCTCTGCGACATGGTGAGAGACATCAACCGCAGGGACAGTGTTGACTTCGTGGTTCATCTTGGCGACCTCACCGACACCGGCACCATAAAGGAGTTTGTGTGGGCACGCGACTATATATCGGGACTCAACAAACCGTATGTGGCTCTCATAGGCAACCATGACTTCCTCGGTACGGGCGACGAGATATACCGCAAGATGTATGGCCCGATGGACTTCCACTTCATTGCGGGAAGGGTGAAATTCCTGTGCATCAACACCAACGCCACGGAATACGACCATATTGCCGACATTCCCGACTTTGAGTATCTTGAGAACGCAGTGACAACAGATTCAGCACTGTTCGACCGCACCATAGTGTGTATGCACGCACGACCCTACAGCGACCAGTTTAACAATAATGTGGCAAAACCTTTTGAATACTATATAAAACAATTGCCGGGACTGCTTTTCTGCATCAACGGGCATGACCACAGCTTTAGCTTCGACGATATCTTCGGCGACGGGGTGATGTACTATGGCGTGACATGCACAAGCGACCGGCAATACATGATTTTCAACATCAACAAAGAGGGATACAGATATGAAGTCATTGATTTTTAGCCTTATGTTCATGCTTGCGACCCTGTCTGCCAATGGAGCCGAAAGGGATTCGGTGTCCATTGCCGACTCGCTGCTCTATCTCGACGTTGCGCCCACAGAGAACGTGCGCATAGAGAATGCCGTAATGACAAAATACGACCGACGCATTCACCGCCACAGGGAGCATTGGGCGGAACTCATCCCCACACAGTTTATACTGCAATATGCCGGCAACATGGGAGTGATGTCGGTGGGCATAGGCTGGGACTACGGCAAGCACAAGCAATGGGAGACAAACCTGCTGTTCGGCTATCTGCCCAAGATCAGCAGCCACAGGGGGAAGCTCACAATGACAATAAAGGAAAACTTCCTGCCCTGGAGCATGTATATGAAAGGCGGATGGCTGTTTGAGCCACTGTCGTGCGGTCTGTATCTCAACACGGTGTTCGGCTCGGAGTTTTGGGACCATCAGCCAAGCCGATACCCCGACAAATACTATGAACCACTGAACACCAAGGTGAGGATAAACGCGTTTGTAGGTCAGAGAGTCACCAAGATTGTGCCTGCCAACAAGCGCAAGTTCCTGAAGAGCGTGTCGGCATTTTATGAGGTAAGCACCTGCGACCTTTACGTGCGACTACTCGTGATGGAGAAGAAGGTCAGCCTGTGGGATATCCTATGCCTGTCGGTGGGCGTAAAGATGCAGATACTATAGCTCTCAGTTGCCGAGGACGGTGATGACCGCACTCTTGCCCAATCCCTCAATTGAGGAGACCATCAGCCGATAGAAATTATTTCTCACTATGCCATACCTCATCGCACCGGAATCACCCGAGTGGGCAATCCAATAGGTATAGAAAGTCTCGAACACTCCCATATTATAAAACACCTGCTTGATGCCATAGGTCTCCAGTTCGTCATCACTGTAGCGCTTCAGCACATCGAGATACAAGCCTGAAGCCCTGTTGACGTCGCGTATGGAGTTATAGAACTTATAGTCGTAGAGATAGAGAGTCTCAGCGAACATCTCGGGACGTGTCTCCCTTATGAATGTGCCCTGCTGTTCGTCATAAAGATAAACACACGAGGGATTCACGGAGGCCTTGAACACTATACCTGTCAAAGCACCACTGTTCTGGTATGTAGCGTAGGCGCAGTTCTCCAGTATATATGCCGTGCCATATTGCCCTGACGACGGGAAGGCTGCGAAATCGGACATTGAGGAGTCGGAATAATAATGCTTGAACACGGAGCTGAGATAACTGAAAGATGATTTGGAGCCGTCCTTACGGAAAAATAGCGGGTCGATGACATATTCGTCGTCCGCACCACTGTCCGAAGCGAAATTGTCGGGAAGCAAATACTCCGCCGGCTGTTCAAATCGCGAAAGCCTTGCCTTGTGGCGGAACAGGTAAAAGCGGGTGTTGAGATTGACGAACTTATAGTTGGTAAGATTGACATAGGCATACACCTCGCCATCATGGGACAGTTCAAAGACATCCTTCACCTTGCCCAACACGACCTTTGCCACCACTCGCTCCATGTTCACCTCGACATACACATGACTGTTGACCTTGCCGGTAAAGTCCTGACGCAGGTTCTCCGAGGCACAGCTTGACATAATCGCACCCTCACTGGAAAGGGTGGACATAATACCGTCGGCATAAGACACTGAGTCTTCCAAGGCCAACAATTGGTTTTCGTACTCGATATTGTCCGGGATATTATTGTAATTGGCTATGGCAAAGATATCATAATATCCCAACGGAAGCCTTACGGCAGGCAAGAGATAGGTGAAGTCATACTGGTTGTCAACCGAGGTTGCCAAGGGGGTGATGTCGTCGATGTCATGATAAGCCACCAACTTCTTGGTGTCAGAATTGAAGAAAAAAAGACGCACACTGCTAATAAGCGACTCACTGGCTATGACCGTTCCACCTCCAATATCAGATGAGGAGCGGAAAGGGGCGTTAAGACGGACATGCACATTCACGGTGTCTGCGGATTTGGACTGCCCATCAAGGCATGCCTCAACAGCCTCTGACAACCTGTTGAAATCAGGCATGTTACGGTCATTGAACGTAGCCAAGACTTGCCCCTCTGCCGACACCACATAAATCTGAGGTATGCCCACAGGAGCAAGCGGCCTTATCACCGCAGGATCGGCGGGTATGACAAAAGGCATGGTGAAGTCATTATCCTTCCAATATCCCGAGACACTCTCCCTGTCCTCTTTATATGCGACGATATGGAATTGCAGCCTGTCGCGATATGCTCCATAGACCTTGTCAACCACGGGCAGTTCCTGACGGCAGTCCTTGCATCCCGTGTTGAAAACCACGAGCACGTAGGGCTGTCCCGACAAGGATTCAGAGGAAATAACGTCTCCGTCAACAGTCAGGAAACTGAAATCCATCAGCCCTCCCGCTGTCGGCTCCGCCATCTTGTCATCATCTTCGCTACATGCCTGAAGCAATCCAAGAAGCAAAAGGAACACGAATGTCAACACATTGCCTAACTTCATTTTCTGTCTCCCAAAATAGCATTTTAAAGATTTATATTGTCATTCAACCGTATCACCCAGTTGTTTATGCGACATTGCACCACACTATTTCCCGATTCCGACATATAGAGGATGACGGTATGGAAATCTTGACGGTCGAGATATTCCTGGGCTGAAAGCGGCTTGCCCGACTGGGTGTAGAAAGAGGCTATCTGGCAGAGGAAATCCGTCAGCGGCAAGTCAAGTATGACTGTACCGCTATCATTGTCAGTCAATACAAGACGGCTGTTGTCTCCCTGCATGAGCCGAAGGGTCTTGACGGCATAGCCCAAGGTCTCCAACCGGCCGTTCACATCATCCTCCACAGTGTCTGCCTGCATCCTATATGGGGCATATACCACGGGCGAGGAAGGCACAGAATTGTTGTTGGCATCAATCACCCCATTTGCTGATGTCAGCTGAAGCCCATACCTGTCGATGACCACATCCCCGGAGCCTGAAGCCGGCACGACCTGACATACCAGTACATTAGTGTCCTTGGTCAGGTCAACCTCATGCACGGCATATCTGCCTGTAACCTCCACACTGTCAATCCTTCCATAGAAGAGGTCTCCATACTCGGCATCCTGCACCTTGTCGGCAGCGGCAAGCGACAGGCTCAGGTCATCTATGTGCAACGGTGATGTGGTCATGAAATGACTGTCACCCAACCCAGACCATACAACAAAGTCATAGATACCGTTGGACAACTCGCTTACCTCCACACAATAGTTGTTGGCTGAGAGCTGACCGTAATCAATCTCTATACGCCTGACATAATTGCCCTCATGGTCGAACACCATAATCGAGGCATCCCTGACCTGCTGGCCGGCGGCATCCACATCGAGCATATTGCGGGTGTATCTGATTTTCAGCCATACACCTGTAGGACAATCGTCGATGTCGGTTTTCACCCACGAGCAACTGGTCAGTATGCCAATGAAGGCAAGGAGGAACAGTATCTTATTTCTTGTCATATATTTCAAAGAATAATATTTGTCTGGTCTCTTACCACCCACGGTTTCACGTTTATCAATGCCTTGATGCTGGTCTCGCCTTCGTCGGGAGTGTCGGGGTCAACCTGCGGAGTGGAATTGCCAAGTTCAGATATACTCGTTATGAGCAGGCGGTAGAGGTTGTTGCGCACCACGGCGAACTCCATGACTCCCATCACGTAGGGGTCGTTGTTGTCGAGATGCTTTATCCAGTAATCATAGTAGCACACATACTTGTCGCTTTTCTTTCTGAACATCTTGACGTTCTGGTATTCCATCTCGTCGATGTCCCCAATCTGCGTGATGTCAACACCTGCCTTTGCCAACGCATCCTTGGAGGTATAGAACTTATAATCAAAGAAATACAGTGAGTCGGGATATTCTGCCTGCGAGGCAAGCACCAGTTTTCCCGAGGCGTCTGCCTTATACACGTTGTTGTTGGGATTGATGCTCGCCTTGAACACCAGTCCTGTGGAGTAGCCCTTTTTCTGTGCCTGCCATATCATGCAGTTCTCAAGCGAGTAGAATGTCTTGTAAGACGGGGTTGTCGAGACTTCGGGGAAATCAGTCCATGACAATGCGTCGCCATCGCCGAGATTACCTGAGAAGTTCTCATAGTAAGCGTCAGGGTTGTTAAATCCGTTGGCGTCGATAGGCTTGCTGAAGAAGTACGGGTCGATGACATATCCGTTGGCTTCGGGGATGTCGCCGAAATGGGTGTGGATATCCCATTGGGGGGTGTCCATGGAGGTCAACGTGGCAGTGTGCCTGAAGAGATAATAGCTCTTGGGCAGGTTGACAAACCTGAAACCGTCGAGCGACACGTCGGCATACTTCACTCCCGACGCATTGTTCAACACAAACGAGGAATTCTTCCTTCCCACGTCAATGCGTGCCAAGGCGCGCTCAAGTGTGATGCTCACAAGGTTTTCCTCCTTTTTCTCCTTAAGCTCCACTGAGGTGTTTGCCGAAGCCCTGTTGCTCATCACGAAGGGGTTGTCGGCATTAGGCAAGAGTCCCTGCTTGTAGGTGGAAGCGTCAACGGTGGCAAGAAACTCCTGCTCGGTGGTGGCGTCTATCTTCCCGCTGTAGTTTGCCACGGCAAAGATGTCATACGTGCCCTGAGGAATGACCACAGGCTTTGTCAGATAGGTCACGTAGCCGTTAATGGTGCCTTGCGAGTGTTCGAGCTGGGTAATGTCCACAGCCTTGGCACGCAATCCCGTCTGTGAGTCAAACAGGAATATCTTCACCGACTTCACGAGCCATTCCTTTTCCGTTCCCTGCTCAGCCTGATAGCTGTCGTCAACGCCCCTTGTGACTTCGGCCTCTACAGCCGGAGTCTGGAACTGGAACACCACTTCGCATCCGTTGGCAGTGCCGTTCTGGCCATTGTCATCGGATGTCACCTCATTTTCCTTGCTACACGCGCTTGCCACTAAGGCAACCAGCAAGACGTAGAATAATGTCTTCGTAATCTTTATCATAACCAATTTATTTTATTTCCTTAATTTTCGAATATTCCTCAAGCTGTTTCCCGGCATCCTTCACTCCCTGCTCACGGGCTGACTTGGCAAGGCGGATGGCATTGTCGATGTCGCCCTTGAGATAATACACAAGACTCATGTTCATGGTCTTCTCGGGGCAGTCGGACACTTTCTTCAGGTATTCCTCCGCATCTTCGGCAATGCCCCTCTCTATTGAGAGATATGCCATGGTGAGGTTGATACACTCGTCCTTGGGGAATAGCAGGTATGCCTTCCTCATTATCGACATGTATTTCTGCTGGTTGTCGGAATACTTTCCTGCCAGCATATATATCTCGTTGAGACTCAGGTTAATCGGACGGGTCTCGAATATCTTCTCCGACTCTTCCAATGTGAAGGGCCTTACAATGTATCTAACGGCGTATTCCGTGCATCTCAACGACGGGAAGCAGTTCTTCAGACAGTAGTTAAAACCTTCGGGAGCCTTCTTCTTCATTAGTGCCTCCTTCTCATCCAGTGCCGACGGCGAAGTGGCTATGGAGAGAAGGGTGGAACGGTTGGGCACTTCATAATGACCGTTGAGATAGGCCACAAAGCCCTTCCAGTTTTCACCGTTACTCGATGCCTTCACCTTCGACGACGAGATGATGCCCTTGGTATTCAGGTATTGCCTCAACGACTCGGTGCGGTCAACACTCAACTTCATGTTGCGGTTTTCCTCACCCTCTGGGGAGGCATATCCCACTATGCTCACGTCTTGTATCTCGACATTCGGGTCATTCTTCACAAGATGAATCGTGTTGTTGATTTTCTGCAGTTCCTGTGGGTTGGACATGTAGGCTGGGTCTATTTCGGTGCGGTTGATGCGGAAACAGAGGTATGCGGAACCTTTCTCCTGCCTTGTCTTCACCTTCTCGGGCTTGGGAATCCTGAACACGGGATAGAGCTTGATGACCGGCTGTTCGTTGGTGAACGAGCATAGATACTCAGAGCCTCGGCTGGTGAACACATTGCAACCGCAACTCATTTTCTGCAGCTTCAGCACCGACTTCCTCATCCAGTCCTCATATTCGGCATATCTGAGATAGGATATCTTCAGGTCCTTGCCTTTCTTCTTCATCACCGCCTCTGCATCAGGGAATATATGCTTCAACTCGCGGTCGAAGAATATCTGCTGGTTGCGACTGTTGATATAGATATAGGGAAACGAGAAACTGCGGTTGGTGAGTGTGTCCACCAGTTCGGGGACAAGCACCACCGACTGGCGCGCAGGGATATCCTGTATGGCATTGAGCTTGAGGGCGACAACCACCTTGCCTCCCATCTCCTTGATAGTGGCGTCCTCCACCTTTATCACATAGTCAAGTTTGGGACTGACCAGGTTGACGGCAGGTCTCTGTGCCAGCATCACAGTAGCACTGGCGAGTATCATAATGGTGAATAGTATCTTTTTCATGCCTTGCAGAGTTAGAATATGTATGATATATATACAGAACCTTTAGAGAACAACCAATAGTTGTAGTTGTCATACCCATAGTAGGTGGAGCAAGTGCCACAGTCGAACTTCTTGCTTCTGAAATAAGTGTAGCCTAATCCTAATTCAGCTCCTACATTCCAATGGGTACTGACTGCATACTGATAACCGCATCCGATGCCTCCCCCAATCATCCATCCCTCATAGCGATGGGACTTCAGCCCTTTGAGCAGACCAAAAGGCAGGCTGGCATTCGACAGGTTGTATTCTCCCGCATGCATATATGGTCCCCAATAGAACCCATTGAATTTCTGGCATGTCCACAACCTGTATTGTGCCTGCACCGCCCAATGCTTGTTGACACTGCTCTCCGACTCTTTCCACGGACGTATTGTTCCATAAACCTCAACTGTAGTACGCGGTTTCAATGCGAACTCCATACCCATAGACAAGTCTCCTGAAAGGTCAAAAAGAAGATTGTTGTGAATAGCCATTTGCTGGGAATTTGCATTTAAGCCACAACAAAGCATAAATATGGCAGCCAAAAGAATCCTTCTCATTCTCCCCGCTGATATTGTCAATATTCCAAATATGCCACCAATATATTCAATCATAATTCCAAATTATATTATTTCCCATATAATAAATATGGTATCACCCTAATAAAGACTTTGCAAAAGTACTATTTTTTTTGCAATACGACAAAATATCAGCTATACTTTTAATGTTTTTTATATAAATAAGGTGAGCCGAGACTTCAAACATCAACCGACTCACCTTATTATATATATAGCGGAATGATATTAAAGAATCCTTCCTCTAAGAGATAACTTCAATACGGGATATACCGTCAGCTTATCCATCAGCTTTGAGATGTCGTCATCTGTATCCTGACCTATCAGCTTCTCAAGATCTCCCACTCCATCGGCATAAACCTTCGGCTTGCCATGTATCTGGGCTCCAAGCTCGAAGCGGAAACCAATGCGCTTCTTGGGGATAAGACGACCGAAACCGAGTCCGAAATACGGGCGGAAGCCCTTCACCTTGACACCACCGGCAACATTTCCTTTATCATCAACGGGAATGCGATAATCGCCAATGTCGATACCAATCTCGTTTCCCTGGGCAATCAGGTCGGCGAGTTCATTGCTGTGACCTGTGATCTTTATCACCTTGTCACCTCCAAAGACAGCACCTGCCGTAACAAAGAACGAACTGCTGTTGGGAAAGGGATAGCAGTCGAGCTTAAAACTCAGCTGGGTGCGCTTCAAGGTTCCCTTGATATCCACAGTGCTACTGTAAGCCATACCTTCCACCTCACCACTCACGTCGGCATCAGTATTGATACTGAAATCGGGCATGAAATCCAATCCTGCCCTTACGGAGAGATACGGGGTGACACACGTTGAGAGGTCGAAACCAATACCTTCAGTACCGGCAGACACTCCCACACCAAGACGGTTGGCTATACCAAACTTACTTTCCTGCGCCGACACCGAGAGGCTGGTGAATAGAGCAAGACACAAAACTAAAAAACCTTTTCTCATTTTTCCTTTTATTAAACTGTTATTACTGTTGAATGTATTCTATTCTATTGCTGTCCGATAAAAATCGGATTTGATTAATATTCGTTTGAAAATGCCCTTAAACAGGCAAATTAATATTTCGTTTCAAAAAGTAACCTCTACTGATCATCAAAAAGGTTCAATTGTCGTATATTCTGACTCTTGTTCCATAA
>JALFIX010000092.1 GCA_022775105.1 Prevotella sp.
GAAAATGACGAGAAAATCCGCCAAACATTTGGTGGTTTCAAAATTTTATTGTACTTTTGCCGCATAATCATAAAAAGTATATATGTTATGACAGCGATAGAATTAAAATATGAGCTTTTCAGAGACATTGAATCAATTAGCGACGAGAGCATACTTCAGAAAATAGCCTCATACATCAAGATGTTTGTCAATAATTCGTATGATGCCAAGCCCTTGTTGTATGATCCTGAGTCAGGGTGCTATGCAAATGAGGAAACTATTGAGGCAGTAGAGGAAAGTATGAGAGGTGAATACGCAGGAGTTGTTGACTGCTCTAACTTCGAGTCATTCAAGAAATCTCTTGGCTTATGAATGAAGTCAGGTTTTCCACTCGTTTTAAGATATGGCGAGACCCTGTAAACTCCATCATTTCGTTGGAAAGACTTGGAAGCCATTCCGAACTGTTTGGTAAAAAAGGTAAATAATTGATATTCTCGTCCCGCAGGTTTTTATGTCACCTGCGGGATTTTTTTGTTTTCGGCATTGTAATATTTAGTCATCGGGCAAGAAAGGACAGGGAACTGTCCCCTGTCCTCTTCTATCATTATAGACCATGTCAATATGCTCGATGTTCACGGCGTATGAGCGGTGGACTCTCAGAAATGTCGTTGCTTGTTCCTGAGCCTTGGCCAAAGCTGTGCCCAATGGCATTTCCACCTCTTTCACTGTTCCATCATCCATATAGAATATGCACTTGTAGGCACATGCTTCCATACACACAATGCAATCTGTACTCACACTTTTCCAACCTCCATCTTTTCTGAAGAAGATGGGATTCCTTGTTCTTCTGCTTACGTTCTTTGTCTCATTCATGTTGTATAATGTTATTTAATGATTTGGAGTGCAAATGTAGAAGCGGAGACTACATTTCACAGCAATTTGCCACTATACAGCAGAAATGAACTCTGAACGACACTTTTCGTTTACATATAATGGAGGCTGCAAATGGCATTTCTGTGCCGCTTGCAGCCTCCAACTTGTGAATTAATGATATGTTATTTCTCTTCCTCTGTCCTTTACTCAGGATCTGTACAATAGTCATCACTGAACCCTATCTCATCGTAAAGAGAACCACGAGGATCGGGCGAGCTCGCCAACAAAGTAGTAGGCTCAATATTATATACCTGCATGGCAGGCTTTATGTATTTCTTCTTACTCTTTTCCATAATATTGTTATTTTACATATTTTACTCCATTCTTGATATACATTCCCTTGGTTGGCTCGCTGTTCAATCTGCGGCCCTGCAGGTCGAAGATACCATCACGTACCGACGTAACCTTCTCTGTAACCACGTGAATATCCTCAATGCCTGTCACATCGCCGTCGCTGTCGCCAATCACGTTGATGGATATACTGCGCAGCATGGCGGCAGAAGAAGTGCTGCTAATACTGCGGTCTTCGGCAGAGAGATACCAGCGCTGGGCCTTCAGAGTGGTTTCATGATTTGCTTTATAAAGTGTTCCCTCATTAAGCACGAAGTCCGTCACCTCATTAAAGATGTATTTTTCTATTCCGGCGAGCGAGCCGGTGAACTTATAATAGCGTTCCACGCTGGAGCAATCGATATACTTGTCCGCTGCGGGAGAGAATACCGCATTGGAGAGATTTATATAATGCGTCACAGTTCCCCCTATGGGAGCTGCTGCCATAGAGCGCATAACGCAAGGAGTGAGGGCAGGTATCGTGCCGCTTGTCTTGCGCTTCACCTCTAACACCACGTTGTATGAACCGTCAGTTTGTTCATATTCGTGGAAGTTGTTGATGACTGCCATTTCCACCCTATTGTCATTTTGCAATTGGCTGCAGTCAATGGCGAATGGCACATATACAGCCACCCATTTGTCATGGCTGAATGTGCGTGTATATGTCAAATCTTCCACAGTGAACTTTGCCTCGTTGTCGTATGCAAGGCCATCATCCAAGCCAAAGAAAGGCACTTTATACACCCCGTCCTCGTATCTTGCTTCCACACTTCCGTCGCTTGTGGCATAATATCCCACTACCTCGTTACATCCATCTCTTTTACAAACCTTCTCATAGATTGATTTTCCAGAATTGAAAGTTACGTCACCAGATTTGTCATGACCAAGAACTGGTACTTCTTGGGTATAATCATATGTATATGACTTGTCATTAAACGTCAATGATGCCTTGTAATAATTATAGCCAATTTCCTCACATTGTGCAGGCACATATGTTTTGTCTCCGTCGGGTGTAACAGTCATATCCTTTGACACCTTGCTATTGCATACAGAGCAGATGAAGTTGCATTTTGCGGTGGCATTGGAATAGTTGTCAATGTCCTCCCAAGTATATGGATTGTTTTCATTTTGTTCGCAAGCCATATCGTGGTTGCCGTTTGCCTCGTCTATGGCACTCGAATCGTAGGCATGGGCATGAAACATCGCAAGATCACTATTGCTATTGCTGCATGTAGGGCTGGTCTCTCCATGTTTATATGCTCCATATACGGTTCTGTTTTCAGCATCTTTGTTGAGATTAGGATATCCTTCACCACTGTCTGATAGTGTCTGATACCAAGCCTGACTTCCGTCGGTATTGCAGTTGTTCAGCAGATAGCATACCTCGCCGCTCTTAAACTGTCCTTCGGTTTTGCCGCCGTCATCGGTTGCTGTTTCTGAAAGGTAATAGCAGTTGGTAACTTCTATATAATCGTAAAATAATCCAATCACGCCGCTAACATAATTGCCGTTAACTTTACCACTATTATAGCAGTTGGTAATGGTTGATATTACTCCACCCTCTACACCATCATTAGACCCGCTCACACCGCCGACACCATAGCCTGTTCCAGTGACTTCACCTGTGTTATAGCAGTTTGTAATTGTTACTGCATAATCACCATATTGAACGGCATTATTTCCGCATACGCCGCCGACATTGTTTGTTCCGCTGACTTTGCCTGTGTTAGAACAGCTTTCGATTTTTGGTGACCCATTATAAGCGCAATTATATCCGCACACACCGCCTACATTGTCTGTTCCGCCGACTTCACCTTTATTAGTGCAGTTTTCGATTGTGGCGTTATAATTTCGTCCGCACACACCGCCGACATAATATAAGTAGCTATCTTCCAGTGTTGTAGTTTCTATTTTTCCTGAGTTAATACAGTCTTTTATTTCGCCGACATTACTTCCACATACACCGCCTATAAAAGTACCATATCCACGCGATGAGGGTGATATTTTCACAGTTGCTATAACCGTTCCTGTGAAATTACAATTCTTAATTACGCCGCTACCTTTATTAGTTCCGCACACACCACCGAAATAGCAAAAACTGCCAGAATATTTCAATTCAAAATAGGAGTTTTCAACCCCGACATCTTTTATTGTTCCAGCATTTCTACCGAAAAAGCCAACACTATAAAAGTCATAATCTGATGCACTAATTGTTCCATTGTAATACAATCCGCTGATTGTATTGTCATTTCCGTCAAATGTGCCGGAATAATAATAATCCACCGAGTTGGCATTATCATACCAACCGATAGGCGTCCAGTTCCTAACCTCATAGCCTTCTTTGGCTGTTCCGTCAGGATTCAGTTTTTCAAGCAACTTGCTGTTCACAGTAATATTGGCTGTGAGAACAGCGTTTGCACTTCTGTAAGTAACGTTTTCGTTATTTACCTTGTCAGCGAACCAGTAAAGCTGTCCGGCGTTGCCGATTTCGTAAACTTCGTCTTTGGTACCGTCACCGTCAATGTCATACTTGTCTGTTGTCTTTGTAGCTGGCTGATAAGGGTCGGATCCACTACCAAATCCATTTGTGTCATAACTTTGTGCCCACGCCACGGAGGGCATCACCATAGCAGCCACGAGCATTATCGTCGCGGCGAGCCATCTGAATTGTGTAATTTTCTTGTTCATATTCTATGTTTTTATAATTTTTATTGCAAAGTTACTTCAAATCTAATGTTTCAACCAAATCCTGCCACTATACGGCAGAAATTACCTCCGAACGGCATCATTGGCGAAAGACAGCATTTTCGTTTATGGAGCTCTCTAAACGCACAGAGCCTTCCGCCTGTGCCATTGTCTGACACCTGCGGAAGGCTCTGTATCTATATGTGAATGAAGACGTTACGGCAAAGCCGATACCCCCCCCTAAATCTCTAAGGCTCAGGGGATTATATCCAGTCTTTGTTGTATATTCCATCTTCTTCATATATTGTTTTTTATAATGAGGCTCATCACCCAGTTGCGAGTGAATATACCACGTTGCGCTGCAAAGATACAAATTTTCTCTCAAACAAATGTCACAATGCTCAGATTTTCTTTATATTTACAACAATTTAACGTTTTTAGCCGCCTTTCCGCTACAATTTCGTTTATAATCCGCTGCGAAAGTAAGGAAATACCCCATATCATGCAAGCCAACTTCGTAAATGCCAGCAACTACTTCGCAGCCTGCCCTTCCACTTGCTCATAATGACGATGCAAAGCAAATGCAAATCGAGAGCAGAACTTGCCATGCTTGGGCAATTATGCCGAGATGCAGCTTTGCTTATCCAAAGTTAGTACCATCCTTCCACATTCCCAAATATAGTTTGTAATCTACCCACATTGGTTTGTAAATGCTGCATTTTTATCTCCAAACACCCAACAACTGTTAAAAACACCCGTCAAATCATCACTTTTCTTCCCAAACTCTTGCACAACTCAAATAAAAGTCGTACCTTTGCGCCACGAGAACCCGCCAAGCCTCTCAACGATGCTCAAATGTGCGGGTCGTTTTTTTTATACTTATGACAAACAGGACAATATTCAATAAAACTTATAAGACTCCGAGCGAGTCAATAGAAATCTTGAAATCAAGAGGACTGTCAATAACCGATGAAAGCAAGGCTCAGCATTACTTGTCCCACATCGGTTATTATCGTTTATCTGCCTATATGTATCCTCTTCTCCGGATTCCAAAAGAAAACCATGTATTTAAGAGCGGGGCATCATTTGAGAAAGCATTGAAACTCTATCGTTTCGACAAGAAACTGCGTATGTTGCTTTTCAATGAAATCGAGAAGATAGAAGTGGCAGTGAGATGTGCAATCGTGAATCATGGATGCGAGATGACAGGTGATGCTTTCTGGATGACCGATGCGCGGAATTTCTCCAATCCCGCCAAATTCAACAAAACCATACGTCTGATAGAAGACGAACTGAACCACTCAAAGGAAGAATTTGTAACACATTTCAAGGAGACCTATTCCAATCCATATCCACCGGCATGGATATTGATGGAAATCCTTCCCTTTGGTGTCGTCACCAATATTTTTGCAAATATAAAGAACAAGAAACTAAAGAAGCGAATATCACAGTCGTTTGACTTGCAGGTTGCTCCATTTGAGTCATGGCTAACCATCGTTGCCGTCACACGTAATTCATGCGGACACCATGCCCGTATATGGAATAGAGTCTTCTCCATACGTGCAACAATTCCTGTAAGAATGAAACGTCCGTGGCTTTTGCTTCAGACAGACCCATTAAGAGTGTATTTTGATATGTGCATCATCAAATACTTCCTCAATATTATATCTCCGGGAAATGACATGCTGGACAAGATGCAGGCACTCTTCACAGAATATCCCGAAATTGACCTCGGCGCACTGGGCTTCCCTTCAGGCAACTGGCAGAACGAACCATTGTGGAGCACCCGATAACGAAGACAGGGACTGTCGAAAAAAGAAAAGATGGGGTGGTTTGTACCCACCTCATCAGCTCGCATCGGAAATAATTTTTGCAGTGAAAAGAAGAAAAGACCTTCCACCTCACCAACTCATCCCCTTTGCATCACTTGACTTTATACCTCTTATATATATACAGACATTAAAGTAAAGTTATCAACCAAGTTCTATACAAGCAGATGGGGTCGTTTCAACCGACACCATCCCTAACATTCCACTTGACTTTATACCTCTTATATATATACAGACAATAAAGTAAAGTTGTCTGTATATCCATATAAGAGAATGCGTATCGTTACAACAGCAACCCATCCTATTTTCTCTTTTCACTGCATCCTTTTATTTCTCTTCTCTTCCCTCATTTTGTCATCCAAACCGCACATTTGCACGTAAAAGCAAGTTAAAATCGTTAAATCTTCACTTTCCGTAACCCCACAAATAATACCCAATCCGCTTTTCTACCGTATTAACTGCAAATAATTGGTAATCAATCACTTCTAAATACTCTGGTTGTAGCGGTCTTGTCTCCGTGACTATAGGTTCAGCAGTAGAGTTCATCAGAGAATATGCTTTTGCTGAATGTAAAAATCTTGAGACGGTCAAGTGTTTACCAG
>JALFIX010000124.1 GCA_022775105.1 Prevotella sp.
TGAAGTGATAATCCATCTGATAGACATTCTTTTTCCCGCTGCCAAATAGGAACATTGTTTCTTTACTTCTCTTTGGTTAAAAAAACAACGATGGCAACAACTCCACTGAGCTGCTGCCATCGCCACCTATTAAATAGTAAGTACTTGTATGATGATTACATGAAATATCTTATTCGTCTATGCCTTCGATAGTCTGAATCTTGCCGTCGGCATCGTATTCTATCTCGCATACCTTCAGGGAGCGGAGCCATGACTTGCCGCCTGAGGGCACTGAGTCGTGATGGAAGAGATACCACTTGCCCTTGTATTCGAGGATGGCGTGGTGGGTAGTCCATCCCACTACGGGAGTGAGGATAACGCCCTGGTATGTAAACGGACCGTAGGGATTGTCGCCCACTGCATAGCAGAGCAGATGGCTGTCACCGGTGGAGTATGAGAAATAATACTTGCCGTTGTACTTGTGCATCCATGATGCCTCGAAGAAGCGGTGCGGGTCGTCTGCCTTCAATGGCTCGCCGTTCTCGTCAACCACGAGGATGGGACGCGGAGCCTCGGCGTAGTTCATGCCGTCCTTGGTCAGTCGGACGCAACGGCTGGGCAGTGCGTCTTCCTTGCCTTCGGGCAGATGCGGAGTCTCAAGGTGGATGTTGTCCTTATAACGCTGGAGCTGTCCGCCCCACAGACCGCCGAAATATACATAAACCTCGCCGTCGGCATCATCCTTGAATGCGCACATGTCGATGCTGTAGCTTCCGGGGATTGGAGCGGGTTGGGGGATGAACGGGCCTGCGGGATTGTCGGCGATGGCAGTGCCCCAATGGAACACGTCGTTGCGGTCCTTCAGTGGGAAGTACATCACGTATTTCTTCACCTTCTTGCTGAATCCCATACCGGCAGCCTGTTCCTCGGCGTTAGTGGGAACCTCCTGCTCATATTCCTGCACGTCGCAGTCCCAGAGCTGGCGGCCAGCCCATGGAATATCCTCCTGGCGCAGAACGCAGCCGTGGTCAGTGACGGTGCCGGTCATCGGGTCGCCGTCGATAGAGAGGACGTGGTAGTCCTTCATGATATACTGGTCACCGTTGTCGTTCTCGACATTTGATGCCTCCCAGTCGTGGCTGGGGTAGATATAGATCTTGCCGTCAAAGATATGTACTGACGGGTCTGCCATATAGTCGGCAGGAAACAGATAACGCTTTTCCTTTTTCATATTTTCTTAATTCTTTTATTTATTCAAGATTCTAACTCCTTAACTCCTGCTTTCAATTTCCTTGTTAATCTTGTCGATAGTGGCATCGTCGAGTTCATACTTTGAGATGATGAACATGGCGAGGAGGAGAAGGGCGGCGGGCAGAATACATACGAGCCAGAGGATACCTTCCTCGGCAAGAGGGCTCTGAGATACGCTCTTCGGGTCGTAAGCCACGTATGCAAGGATGGCGGGAGCCACAACACTGCCGAGAGTCATACCTGCCTTGAAGAATATACCTGTCAAGGCGTTCACGATACCTGCAATGCGCTTGCCGCTCACATATTCGCCGTATGAGATAACCTCAGGCACAAGAGCCCACATATAACCAGTGGCAACAATCACACCGGTGGATTTGATGAACTGGGCGATATATACGTATATCATACTTGGATTATCCATCTTGGCAACGATGTAGAGGATAGCCATACCCAAGATAGCCACCGAGAGGAAGATGTAGAACATGTTCTTCTTGCCCACGGCATTCTTTATCATTGGCACGAGAGGCATGAAGATGAATGAGGGAGCAGAACCGAGACCCATGAATATGGAAAGCTGTTCGGATGTGCCGTGCATGTTGCTGTTGATGAAATATGCACCAGCGGCATTACCTATTGACATCATAGCAAATGCCGTGATGAAGAAGAAGGCAATCACGCGCAGAGGACGGTTGTGGAAGAACTCCATCCACAGGTCGCTGATCTTCACATTGGCACTCTCCTCGGCATTCATCACCACCTTCTCCTTACACTGTGAGAAGCAGAAGAGCAGAAGCACGAGTCCCACGATGGCATAGATGGTCATTGTGGTGAACCAGGCTCCAGGGTCCTTGGGCAGACCGTCGGCTTCCTCGTTAGTGAAATATGAGATGAGCAGTGGCAGACCGGAACCCACGGCAAGACCGCCGCAGTTGGCCATGAACATACGCACTGAGGTGAGAATGGTAATCTCGTTGGTGTCACGTGTGAGCGATGAGTTAAGTGCTCCGTAAGGCACGTTAATAAAGGTATAGAGCAGGGTCATCGCGATATATGTCACGTAGGCATATAAAAGTGACGGTGCAAACCCGTTCCAGAAGCACAGGATGGCAAATCCCGACAGCGGAATACCCACGAAGACGAGATAAGCACGATACTTGCCCAGTCGGGGATTGTTCTTGTCGATCAGGGCACCCACGATAGGGTCCCAGATAACATTTGCAATATTACCCACGGTGAACATCACCGATACGTCAACGGCGTCGAGACCGTAGATGTCAGTGTAGAAGAAAAGCAGATACATACAGGTAGTCTGGAAGATCAGGTTTTGAGCCAGGTCTCCAGAACCGAATCCGATACGCTGTAGCCATGAGAGCTTGTAGAATCCCTTCTCGGCGGAAGCGTTGTCATTAAATTGTTTCATATTCTATGTTTTGCTATTGTTTTAATTTCGGTGCAAAAGTACTCAATTATTGCCAAATATCGTCCTAAAAATGTAACCTAAACGTTTTGATTTGTTTCATTTCTGCATTTTTTTGGAAAAAAATGATGAGATGCAACAAAAAATGATTATTTTTGCACCAAAATCACAATATCGGACTTATCAAAACATTTATATTATGCTAAAACTACTGTTATCAATCGTATTGCTCGCTGTAGGATATGAAGCGAGAGCTGAAGACGGGTCGCGACTGTGGTTGCGTGCCGAGAGAACCGTAAAGGCAAAGGATGTCGTGAGATTCAACGGCAAACCCAATGCAACCGTGAAAATCGCCGAGGACGAACTGCGCAACTATTGGCAAGGACAGCTTGTCAGCATGCACCTCGACTCCAAGTGTGGAATTAAAGCCGGCGGATTCCGTCTTGACGTTTCTCCATCCAAGATAGACGTCACTGCATCCACGGCTGACGGTCTCCTGTATGCGGCATACGACCTGCTGCGCCGTCAGGAAACGGGTGAACAACCAGTCTCCGGTGACAATGTCCCGGCTTTCGACATCAGAATACTTAATCACTGGGATAATCTCGACGGAAGCATTGAGAGGGGATATGCCGGAAATAGTATATGGCTTTGGGACGAGATTGCCGAGTGCAAGAAGGGTACGTCGCGACGTGCCTCGCTTGGCAAGGCGTGTTATCAGTGCTCGCCGTCATTGAGTGCCCACATCACCGAATATGCGCGTGCCAACGCCTCCATAGGTATCAACGGTTCGGTGCTTAACAATGTGAACGCGTCGCCGCAGATGCTCTCCACTATATATATAAATAAGGTGAAAGCCATATCGGATATCCTCCGTCCCTACGGAATAAAGACCTATCTGTCCGTCAACTTCGCCACACCGATGGTTCTTGGCGGCCTTGAAACGGCTGACCCTCTTAACCCTGCCGTGGCGCAGTGGTGGAAGGACAAGGTTAAGGAGATTTACTCTATCATCCCCGACTTCGGCGGTTTCCTCGTAAAGGCGAACTCCGAAGGACAGCCAGGTCCCGGCGACTACAACCGCACTCATGCCGACGGTGCCAATATGCTTGCCGATGCCCTCAAACCGTATGGAGGCATTGTGATGTGGCGTTGTTTCGTCTATGGCAACAAGCATAAGGGTGAGGACCGTGTGAAGCAGGCAGTAACTGAGTTCCAACCTGAGGACGGACTCTTCCGTGAGAATGTTATCCTGCAGGCAAAGAACGGTCCCCTCGACTTCCAGCCCCGTGAGCCATACGCTCCTGTTTTCGATCAGATAAAGAAGACCCCGATGATGGCGGAACTTCAGATTACCCAGGAATACCTCGGTCAGAGCATCCATCTCGTATATCTCGCCCCGATGTGGAAGGAGTTCTTCTCCTTCGTCTCTCCCTCCAAGCTGAAGGGAGTGGCAGGAGTGGCAAATATAGGAGACGACACCAACTGGTGCGGTCATCATTTCTCACAGGCCAACTGGTATGCCTATGGTCGCCTGGCATGGAATCCCGCCCTCTCCTCAGAGGCAATCGCCAAGGAATGGCTCCTCCTGACATTCACCCCGTCAAAAGAAGAATTCCTCTCCTCCGCCCTCGACATCATGCTCCGCAGCCATGAGGCATGTGTGGATTACATGATGCCCCTCGGTCTGCATCATATCTTTATGGCAGACCACCACTACGGTCCGGAGCCGGGAGGCAACCAGCCTCACTTCCCCGAGGAATGGAAGCCCGTGTATTACCATAAGGCAGACAGTGCGGGCATAGGTTTCGACCGCTCGTCCAAGGGCACCAATGCCGTCAGCCAATATCGCCAGCCCTTCTGCCGACAGTATGACAACCTCGCCACCTGTCCCGATGAGTATCTGTTGTGGTTCCACCACGTGGCATGGGACTATCGCATGAAGAGCGGCCGCACCCTTTGGGAGGAGATGCAGTATCATTACAACCGCGGAGTGAAGGAGGTGGAGACATTCGTTGAGACATGGCATAAGTTGAAGCCGATGGTGGATGAACAACGCTATCGTGAGGTGGACGAACGCCTGCAGAAGCATCTCGACAATGCCCGCGAATGGCGGAGCGTATGCCTCGATTACTTCGGGAAATATGCCAAATAGCGGCATTTGTTACAAAAACTTTGTCGTATGATACAAAAATTAACTACAATGCGACAAATAATGATGAAACATATCTTAATTTTGCCTACCTTTGCAGCGGCAAATGCTCGATAAAGGCAATAAAGACCAAAAAAATAACTAAGTATTAATAAAAACCAAAAGAAAATGGAGTTCACTAAAAAAGTGTATTCGACCGTTATGATTCTTCTGTTCCTGTGTATGTCGGTAATGACTGCACAGGCGCAGACGAATACCGTAAAAGGTACGGTCAACGGCAGTGACGGCCCTGTAATCGGTGCCACTGTCAAGGTGAAAGGGTCATCGACGGGTGTCGTGACCGATTACGATGGTAACTATACCATCAAGGTGAAACCGGGTGATGTTTTGACATTCTCTTATCTTGAAAAGAATGGGCATACATACCTTCATCCGTATAGGTGTAAGCAGTTCTATAGAATGTATGAGCTGACGTCTCTTTGCAGCTGCGGGGTTTTATTAATTGAATAGATAGTATTGAAGGGCAGTGGATGCCCTTTCTTAATTTCTCATCCTGCCTGTTATATATCTATAACGAAGGCAGTATTGAATGTGTCATAATAGCGCTTGGGTTGTCTGTTCCCCACTGCGGAATATATATTCCGCAATGGAGAACGTCTATTCCGCAGTGGGGAACAGACATTCCGCATTGAGGAACAGAGTTATAAGCCACTATAGTGGTACATTCCAAATACCTGTCCACCAGACTTTAGGATAGGTATTATTATAACATTAGAATCCCTTATTCAGGTTATAAGTACATAGTCATTCTGAATATCACATAAGTTGAATAAAGTGACAGCACCTCGTTGTCTATTCCTTTACGCGCTCGCGTGCGCATTCAGTAATTTCTCATTTTCTTCTATCACTTCTATCACTAAACATGTTAACATACTTATAATCCGATAGTTAAATAGTGATAAAAGAGTGATGGAAGAGGTGATAGTAGTGATAGAAGAAAGGTTTTTTAACTAAAAAAGCGGGGTTTTTACAAATTCTTTTAGGGTAAAATGTGACTGGAAACAGTCCTGAAAATATATATTTCACGGATTGACACGTCTTTTCTTTATAAAAGTCACGGCTCGTTAGCGCAGCCTCTGGGAGCGCAGGCGTCCCGCCTGCTACCTGTCGAGAAAGCAAAACAAATTCAGTCATAGTATTTAGAAGTAGTTGATTGCCAATTATTTGCAGTTAATACGGTGGAAAAGTGGATTGGGTTCTATTTGTAGGTTTACGGAAAGTGAAGATTTAACGATTTTAATTAGAATAAGTGTTCTTGAAATGATGTATAAACACCTCTTTGGACTTGGCATATTCTCCGCTTATGGCTCGCATCGTCTCGTTGAATTTTGCACTGTCAAGGAAATATGCCGGTGTGGTAAGCCAAAACGGATCGTTAGTCATTTCTGCGGGTATCTGCATTACAGCCCTACGAACTACTATCTCGATTTTCTCAATCTCATTGAACATCAAAAGTCGAAGTTTCTTGTCGAAACGATACAGCATCATGACTTTCTTGAATGTAGCCCCTTCTTTGAAAATATGGGCAGTCTTTGGAGTCTTAAGCAAAGGGTACATATAGGCAGACAAGCGATAATAACCGATATTATCCAAATAATCCTCGGCTTTCCGCTGGTCTTCTATAAACAAGCCTCGTGAACGAAGCAAGGTGACAAGTTCTGCTGATGAAGTCAACTGCTTTATGAATGGAATAAGATGTGCCATAAACAAAAAACGCCTCGCACGATTTGAGCATTGTTAAGAGGCTTGGCGAGGACTGACGGTGCAAAGGTATGGCTTTTATTTGAGTTGTGCAAGAGTTTGGGGAGAAAAATTGTGCAAGGCGAGAGAAAAATCAATAAACTTGTTTATTTGTTTTTCCGAGCCGCAGCCAATTTTATGTAAAAGTGAGGATTTAAAGGGTGTTTTTAACAGTTGTTGGGTGTTTGGACGTGCGAAATGCGGCGTTTACAAACCAAAATGGGGAAGATACAAACCAGATTGGGGAATGTGGAAGAATGGTACTAACTTTGTAGCGTCATTATAGACAATTGCGAGGACGGACTGCGAAGTGGATGCTGGCATTTACGAAGTTAGCTTGCATGATATGGGGTATTTCATTACTTTCGCATAAGTTCTAACTGCACTCGGCAATTGAAAACAAGCTTTCATTGCTCTCGTTTGCAAGAACTTTGCAGCGGATTATAGGCGAAATTGTAGCGAAAAGGCGGCTAAAAACGTTAAACTGTTGTAAATATCTGAGAATTTTGATGCTTGTTCGGGAGAAAATTTGTATTTTTGCAGCGCAGAAACTATGTTTGACTGCAATATAAACAAAATAATACTTATTAATATGGCAACAGCAATCAAGGCAATACCTACCCTCTACGGGGAAGATGCAATCCGTTTTCGCGAGGAAATGGAAGCCAACGAAAGGGCTTTCCTGGCTCGCGAACCCAAAGATCGAGACAAAGACCCATTCATCGTTGAAATGCGTAAAATGTTAGAGCGTTCTGGTTTGAGATGAAAACAAGAATACAGAGTATATGTACTCTTGAAGTACTCAACAAGGAAATCCTTGACGAGTGCGAAAGTTTCTAATGCGGAGATGAAGATATGGACGAGTTCTTCTACAATGATGCACTCACCTATACACGTTTTCGTATGGGTAAATCGTATTGTTTCCGTTTGATAGAGAATCCAAAGATAATTGTTGCATTCTTTACTGTGTCAAATGACAGTATCCGAATATTCGACCTTGGTAGTTCAAAGAAGAACCGCATGTGGAAAGAGATATCCAATCGTGAAAAACGGTTGAGCAGATATCCGGGAATACTCATGGTAGATTGGCCATTTCAAAGAATTACGCTAATCAAGGGTTCGGGTCAGATGTAGTAAGATTTGTCAAAGAATGGTTTGTGGACAATGACAACAAGTCTGGTTGCCGACTTGCCATTGTTGATGCCAAGAACAGCAAGAATGTAATTTCGTTCTATGAGAAGAACGGATTTAAATGTCTGTTTAATACAGAGGCAGACGAATACAAATACATGCACATGCATGAAAAAGAAACAGAAACAGAAGTTGCAGAAAAAACCTAAAAACTCGCCTGATGTATTGTGACTTACTTTCAGAATAAATAATATTAAAGTATATGAAGAAGATGGAATATACAACAAATACAGAATGTAATCCCCTGAGCCTTAGAAATTTAGGACGGGGTGTCGGCTTTGCCGTAACATATACATTCACATATAGATACAGAGCCTTCCGCAGGTGTCAGACAATGGCACAGGCGGAAGGCTCTGTGCGTTTGTACGTTTAGACTTGAAATAATAAAAATCAAAAAATAACTAAGAAATGACAAGCAAAACAACAATTAATCAATTCAGATGGCTCGTCGCGACGCTCATGCTCGTGGCGGCTATGGTGATGCCCTCCACGGCGTGGGCGCAATCAACCTACACCGATGACTTCGTGGGCGGACGCACCGACTTCCGCGACGAGTCAATCTATTTCGTGCTCACCACCCGTTTCTACGATGGTGACAAGTCGAACAATGCCTACTGCTGGGATCACGAGCAAGCCCGCAATGGTATGGACGCCGAATGGCGAGGCGACTTCAAGGGACTCATCGAGAAGCTCGACTACATCAAGGCCCTTGGATTCACTGCCGTGTGGATAACTCCTGTGGCAGAGAATGGCTCAGGCTATGACTACCACGGCTATCATCCCATCGACTTCTCGAAGGAGGACATCCGCCTGCAGTCGAAAGCCAATGCCATGCTCGGCATTGCCCATGATGTCACATTCCAGACGCTCGTGGATGAGGCTCACAAGCGAGGTATGAAGATTATCCTCGACATCGTGCTCAACAGTACAGGCAACTTTGGCGAGGCAAATCTCTGCCAGATGTTCCGTAAGGACTATAATGCTGTATTCGAGGGAGACATTGATGCCTCAATGATTCCTATCACGGTGAACGATACCGACGACCAAGGCAATCCTGGAAAATTGCCGGCTGATTTTTCGTCGTTAACAGGAAGAGATCAATACAAATCAAGAGTGGTAATGATGAAAAACTCAGATGGTGAAAACCACGACAACCACAACTACTGGCATCATAACGATTCATTTAATTGGGATGACCATACAGCGCAGTATGGTGATATAGCGGGAGACTGTATTGACCTAAACACCGAGAATCCAGCTGTATATAAGTATCTGCGCGAACAATACGGACGATTTATCAAGATGGGCGTTGATGGCTTCCGCATTGACTGTGCCAGACACATAAGCCGCCTGACGCTCAACAAGGCTTTCCTGCCATACTTCCATAAATTAGGGGAGCAATACAAGTCACAGCGACTCAACGCATGTCCTTTCTATATATTTGGTGAGGTCGTATCGCGCTGGTCTGAAGTAACCGGTGAATCACTGCCTTCGTCGCCTTATTATTATACCTGGCAATCAGACGCTTCGCTTTCGTCACAGTGGAGCGATGACGCCACATTCTGGGACGACAAGGAGATTTTAGGAAATACTGATGTGACCGGAATGGGTAATATCGGACTGACTTATACAGAATACATAACTGCTGGCAGCGAGGCCGTCCAGCCCACATCCGATAACGCCTTGCTCAATGGAAATGTTTATCATGCTCCCAACACCAGTCAGGCTTCGGGCATGAACGTCATCGACTTCCCTATGCATTGGCATTTTGGTACTGCATCTGGAGCATTCAATATTGCTAAATCGGGCGATAAACTGTATAACGATGCCACATACAATGTGGTGTATGTTGACAGTTATGACTATGCCCCGAAATCTCCATCTGAAAGCCACCGATTCACCGGCGGCACCGAAGCATGGGCCGAGAATCTCGACCTTATGTTCACCTTCCGTGGCATTCCCTGCTTGTATTACGGCAGCGAGATTGAATTCAAAAAAGGGTGTCATGTTGATCTCGGCGTTAATGCTCCTCTCAAGGAAACCGGCAGAGCCTATTACGGCGGTTATATCACTGGCGACGTGACAGCCACTGGATTCGGCTCATACAGCAATGCTACAGGCAATATGGCTGCAACCCTCTCCAAGCCTTTGGCACGCCATATCGCCCGACTGTCACAAATACGCCAGCAAGTGCCTGCCCTTCGCAAGGGTCAGTATTCCACTGAGGGCTGCGACGGCACCATCGCCTTCAAGCGCAGATACACCAATGGCGACATCGACAGCTATGCCCTCGTGGCAATCTCGGGTGCAGCCACCTTCACCAATGTGCTCAACGGCGAATACTCCGAAGTTATTACAGGCAAAAAAGTAACCGTCAGCGACGGAACATTGAATTCGCCTGAAATCGATAATGGCAACATGCGCATCTATGTGCTCAACGGCACAGGCAAGATTGGCGATGACGGTCCGTATCTCTTCAACAACACTGCCGCCACCGCCACCGAACTAACATACGATGGACATGAAGAGGACGACTGCGAAGAGGCACCCGTAGATTGCAAATTGACATTCTCTCCTGCATCCGACACTTTCACCACTGAGACTCTCGACATCACCATCACACCCACAAACAAAGTGGCAAGCGCTTGGTATAAGATTGGCGAGAATGGAAAAAAGACCGACATCAACATGACTGGCGAAAACACCATCACTATCGGCAAAGGCATTGAGTCGGGAGACATAGATATATATTACGGATGCACCAGCATATATGGACTCGAATCTAACAGAAAGGTTACATATCATAAGTCTGTCAGCACCACTCCCGGCGCTGATGGAATAACCATTTATGTCAAGGGAGATGAAGCTCCGTATATATATGCCGGTGATCAAGTTTGGACGCCAATTCTCGGCACCTGGCCAGGCACAAAGATGACGGAATATACTACCGTCAACGGCGAGCAATTCTGGTATTATACCATCACGGGGTATGATAGCTTCAACTATGTATTAAGTAATGGTGGAAATTCGCATAGTGCTGACCTCACTGCCGACGGCGACCGCTATCATGATGACATAAAGACATCCTGGAAAGACATCACCGACGAGATGAAGCCTGCCGAGCCTGCTGTGACGACACTTACCCTTGTTGCAAACAGTGGCTCAACCGACTATTATGCCACCTTCAGCGACCAGCAGGCAGCCAACGAAATCACTGCTCCGGAAGGAAAGACATTGAAGGTTTACGATGCCAAGGTGGCTAACGGCAAGATGACACTTACCGAGCGCAGTGGCAACAAGGTGGCAAAGGGTGAAGGTGTGCTCATCTGGAGCGACGGCCCGACACTCTCAGCCACAACCATAAGCGACGAGCTTACAGCAACAACAACTACCGACCTCGTGGCTACACCTGCCACGGAGCAGACGCTGGTAGCCGCCGATGGATATACGCTTTATCGCCTCACATATAACAGTGTTGAGAATAAGACAGGTCTTGGCTTCTATCTCAGTTTGGTTAAAGATTCGAATGGCAATGTTGATCAATCCTCGGTCGGCACGAAGCTTAAAGCCACTCCGGGTAAGGCTTATCTGAACGTCGAAACCCCACAGGCAGCGAGTGGAACGGCTGGTGCCGCAGTCCGCGCCTTCGTCTTCCCGGATAACGACGAGGATGTTACAGGCATAGAGTGCATCACCGTCACCGATGAGGAACTCCACAGAAACAGCAAAGCCGAAGACATCTACGACCTGCAGGGACGCAAGGTGAGCAAGCCTAAGAAGGGAGTGTATATCAAAAACAACAAGTTGTTTTTAAATTAAAAAATTAAAGAAACGAAGTTCGACGAAGTCAATTAAAAGATTAAAGAATTAAAAGAATATGAAGAAAGAATATATTAAGCCTGAGATTCAGGTGTATGAGATTGAGCATCAGCAACTGCTGATTGAATCACGTCTCGGAAGTACCCCCGAAGACAATAACGAAGATTCGTTCTAACGCGCAAGTGTTATGATACCAAAATAAAATGCTGCAATAGGCGACAATGCCTATTGCAGCATTTTTCGATGAACAGGGTACAGACTCTGTTCATACAAAACGCACTATATATTTATTTGGCGGCATCCGCATAGTATGGCGGGCATATGGTAAGGCTCCCTCTGCTAACCGTCAATTCTGTTGTTTATAAGCGTGGAGAATAGTCGAAGTCGTTGACTGTGCCCGTCTCCGACGAGAAGCTGATGCCAACCTTATATATTTTACGTGCGTCGGCTGCGTATGGCAGGGCGTAGTCCTTTTCCTCTATCTGCTTCAAGGCAACCTCGGCGGTGGAGTTGAGCTTGAACTCGAAGATATAGACATATTCGGGACATTCTAGTATGCAGTCGATGCGCCCTTGGCTTGTCTCTTTTTCGATGTATGTGTTGTATTTGCCGAGAAGCGTCATGATGAGATAGAAGGTGTATTGGAAATGACGCTCGCACTCCATCGCGTCCTGCTTGCGCTGGAATCGGTAGGAAATGTTGGCAAGGAAGGCTGTGAGCTGGAGCTTGAACTTTTCGAGATCGCGACTAAGTAGAGTGCGGGTCACGTCAACAATCCATGAATCCGAGTAGTTCTCCGGGCTGAAATAATCAGATGCAAGGGCAGATGCCATACCGCTTCTCACTTCCTCGTTGGGGAAATCAAGGCGATATACGTCCAGTAGCGGGTCATAACCCTTTATGGTCAGATAACCGCTCTGATAAAGCATCGGCAAGGGTTTTTGCCTTGTTGCCTTATAATCAACAAATTCTGCGGCGGAATAATCCTTACCCGCCAATTCATTTACATTCTCGTGGTTGTCAGACAGAAGACGCACAAGGTATGTTGGAGTGCCGGTAGAGAACCAATAGTCCTTGAACTTGCCTTTTTTGAAACAGTTAAACAGGCTGAAAGGATTAAAAACATCCACCATATTATCACTGAAGTGATAACCGTCATATTTGCGCTTCAGTTTTGCGATAGTTTCTTCCTCGGTCATGCCGTTCTCTTCGCCTAATTTTTTTATCTGCTCCTTAAATATTGTCAGCAGTTCGTCCTTGGTTATGCCACAGAGTGCATCGTATCTGCCGTCGTAACTAATGTCGTCGGGCTGGTTGAATCCGCTGAACACGCTGACTTGCGAGAACTTCGTCACACCTGTCAGAAGTACAAACCTAAGGTGCTTGTCGGCAAGTTTGAAAACACTGTAGAAGCCTTTTAGTATATTGCGGTTGTAGTCTTCGAGTGTTTTTATATCTCCCTCAACCACAGGAGATGGTATGCCAGTATTCATCACTTCGAGCAGGGGCATGTCATATTCATCAATAAGAACCACGGCACGCCTGCCGGTCTTTTCGTGGGCGGCTTCCAATATTGCATTAAAGCGGATTCCAGGCTCAGACGTATCGGGATTTATATTATACCTTTTCTCGCCATCCTCAAGGAATTTGTTCAAGGTTATTTCCAATGCGTCTGATTTCTTGAAGTTAATGCCATTAAAGTCCAAATGAAATACGGGATATTCAGCCCACTCCTTCTCAAGAGAGTCGATGGCAAGTCCCTGGAATAGTTCCTTGCGTCCGAGGAAATAGTTCTCGAGAGTAGAAATGAGCAGGCTCTTGCCGAAACGGCGGGGACGACTAAGGAAATAGATAGAGCCAGTGCTAACTAAATCATACAACATTGCAGTCTTGTCAATATAGACAAAACCACCTTCTCTTATTCGCTCAAAGCTTTGCATTCCAATTGGGTACTTCATAATCGTGCTTTTAAATTTTCGGCAAAGTTACTCATTAATTTTCATATATCCAAACAAATCCGCCGATTTTTTATATACTCAACTTTCTGAAGTGATAATTCCCAATGTATAATGGTTTTATTTAAACCACAGAGATAAAGAGAAATAGAGTTTTTTGTGTTTTTCGAGTAGGTCGCAAGCGACGGAGAACGCAGAGTTTCTAAGCAGATGTTATCATGCGCAGCCCTCTATGAACTCTAAATGCCTTGGCATTCAATCTCTTTAATAATATAAATACTCTTAATCTCTTAAACTCTGTGGTTCAAAATCCACTTCTGAAACGTAAGTAAAAAAACCGTGTCCCTCCGTGCCAAAAATAATCTAAGCCCCACAAAAAAAACAAACATCGCGCAGCCCAAAATCTGTGTTAATCCAATTAAAATCCCCAATCCGTGTTAATCTGTGGATTAAGACGTCTCACCTCCT
>JALFIX010000191.1 GCA_022775105.1 Prevotella sp.
CAAGGCTGACATCGGTGTTGACCTTGGGCTGTTCGACACGTTCAAGAGATACTACGAGGTGACGGGCGTGATGACTATGAAGAAGCTGCTGCGTCTTACTGACAAGGAACTGATACATTATATGTTCGATGGAGAGTTCAATGGCAGTTTTGACATACGCAAGGTTCGCAAGTTCATACGCCTGCTTTACGGTGACTGGACCACATTGGAGACAATCGTGAACTTTGTCGCCGGCAAGGGAGAGTACGATGCTTACATGAAGCGTACGGAACATCTGCACCTGTCAGGTAAGCCACGGGGGTGTCAGCATCCACATACTTCACCTCAGGCTCACTACCCACATATCCTATCAGCATCACCTTGTTCATATTGTCAAAATGTCAATTTAAAATGCTCCGAGGTATTCGAACTGGAAATTCTTACCTTTGGGAGACGGGAACTGACTACGCGGGTCAACCCTCTCGCGCAGATTGTCGATAATGCGGTTATAGCAGTCCATACCCGAGTCAGCCTTGCAACGGGCAACAAAGCGGGTGTCGCGATATTCAAACTTGCCAGTGCCGGGAACAAGCAGCACACGCTTGAAATCAACAATACCCTCATACCAGCCCGGACGCTGCTCATTTAATTTCACCAATGCCGGAGCAACCATTGGTTTCTCAGCACGTTCAGCGGGAGTACGCACGGCCTTCTTGTTCTTGAAGTCCTCCATAGTGGCGGCTTCAGTCTTGATAACAATGAAATAAACACGCGGACGAATCTTATAACGCTTGGGATAATAAATATCACTGTTGGCATATTGACGCACATCTGCCTCAAGATTGGCATCCATACCTATTTCCTCTATGCTTGAAAGAAATTCAATTGCTTCATCAACAGTGTGAACCAATATTTCACTATCAAAATATCTCAGATATAAATTCATAAATAATAAATGTTTCTTGTTTTTCAATAATACAGAAAAAAAAGAGCGGAAAACGGGACTCGGACCCGCGACCCCAACCTTGGCAAGGTTGTGCTCTACCAACTGAGCTATTTCCGCAAAAATGGTGAAGAGGAGGAGACTCGAACTCCCACGTCGCAATTGACACTACCCCCTCAAAGTAGCGCGTCTACCAATTCCGCCACCTCTCCAACATAAATACAACTGGAATAAAAAAGAGTGCCCAGAACAGGACTCGAACCTGCACGCCTCGCGGCACACGCACCTGAAACGTGCGCGTCTACCAATTCCGCCACCTGGGCTCTTAGAAGAAGATTAGACCCTCGCCTAAACTCTTTTTTGTTCATTAAATTGAGCGGAAAACGGGACTCGGACCCGCGACCCCAACCTTGGCAAGGTTGTGCTCTACCAACTGAGCTATTTCCGCTTGCATTTCCTTTATCAGGAGCATCTCTCTCGATTGCGGTTGCAAAGGTACTGCTTTTTTTCTAATCTCCAAACTATTTTCGAGGTTTTTTTGCAAAAATGTGTTAATTCATGCGATTTTTATAGTCTGAGTACCCAAAAACACGCATTTTTTGCACTTTTCCATCACTTTTCAGCATAGAAATTGCAGGATGAGTGATACCATTAAACATATTTGTCTTAACCGTCGTATAGTGAATCATATCCTCAAAAATCAGTTTTTCCCCAATTTTCAAAGGATGGTCAAAGCGCCAAGAACCCATAAAATCTCCCGAAAGGCAACTGTTACCTCCCAAACGGTAAGTATTTTTTTCCGTCGCACGATCCATTTCCACTGATTCGGCTCCCCTAACTTCGGGTTGGTATGGCATCTCAAGGCAGTCGGGCATGTGACATGTGAAGCTGACATCGAGGATTGCCGTCTTGATGTTCTTGTCCTCCACGATATCCACTACCTGTGCCACAAGCGCACCTGTCTGCCACGCAAAAGCGCTTCCCGGTTCGAGTATCACCTTGAGCCATGGATAGCGGGCATGGAAATCATTCATCATGCTGACAAGCAAGTCAACGTCGTAATCCTTGCGGGTCATAAGGTGACCGCCGCCAAAGTTTATCCATTTGAGCTGAGGAAACCATTTCGAGAATTTCTCTTCAATATGAACGAGAGTTCTCTTGAACACGTCGGCACCGCTTTCGCAGTGGCAGTGGCAATGAAATCCCTCAATGTCGGAAGGAAGCGCCTGTGGAAGCTTGTCCGCAGAAACGCCGAATCTCGTCCCGGGCGCGCACGGGTTATATAATAAGGTGGAAATCTCGGAATATTCGGGATTCACCCTCAATCCGAACGACAAATCCGGATTGGCACGTCTTGCCGCCCCCGACATATTTGAATACTGAGAGAGGGAATTGAACGTCAGATGACTTGAACATCTGGCTATCTCGTCAATCTCGTCACAAGTGTAAGCCGGCGAAAATGTGTGGGCAGGCGCGCCGAACTCCTCATACGCCAACCTTGCCTCCGACAGCGAACTGGCCGTAGTGGCACTGATATACTCCCTAATGATAGGGAAAGTCTTCCACAGAGCGAAAGCCTTAAATGCCATTATCACTTCTATATCCGCCCTCTGTGCCACATCACGAATAAGCGAGAGATTGGCACGAAGGAGATTTTCCTCAATAATATAAACAGGTGTCTGGACATCTGCCAGGACACTCTCGTTGATGCTTGATGTCATAGTGTAAATACTCTATTTAATACCTAATTTGGGTGCAAAGATAACAAAAAAGGTCGAATTAAGTCAATTTTTAGCTAATAAAGACAAACTTTTATGCAAATAGATTGCTTTTTTCAATAAAAAGTGGTACATTTGCACGTGATTAGAGAGAAATGACATGAAAATCGTATTAATGACTAAGTCCACGTTCTTCGTGGAGGAAGACAAAATACTTACAGCCCTTTTCGACGAAGGACTGGACAATCTGCACCTGAACAAGCCGGGGGCTGCACCAGTATATACTGAGCGACTCCTGACCTTGTTGCCAGATGATATCTACAGCAAGACCACCGTTCACGAGCATTTCTACCTAAAAGAGGAATACGGTCTGCGGGGTATTCATCTCGACGATGCCTCATCACCGTTGCCCGATGGTTACAAGGGCAAATACTCACGCACATGTCTCAACATTGACGACATTCGTGAGGCCCGCAGGAAAACCGAATACGTATTCCTGAAGGACACGTTTGCCACGATTGATGATGCCCATGCCAATGAACTGCACAACGCACGTCTTGAGAGGGCTGCCGACCTGGGGCTGATAGACAAAAAGGTGTATGCTTTCGGAGGTGTCAACATCGACAATATCCGCATGGCCAAGGACCTTGGCTTTGGGGGGATTGTGATATGCAGCGATATCTGGAACAGGTTTGACATCCACCACCAGCTTGACTACAAGGAACTGATCACCCACTTTGAGCGAATCAGGAAAGCGGCAGGATGATTTTTTTAATGAAGAATGAAGAGTGAAGAATGAAGAATGACTGCGCGAACCGAATGCAGAGCCGAGCTTGCTCGAGCTATGCTGAGTTGAAGCCAGCCATCGACGAAGTCAATTAAAAATTTGAAATAACAATATAACAACTTGCATTACAACAATATGAGTGAAAAAGACTCTTACATGGTTTTCTCGGGTACTAACACGAGATACCTGGCAGAGAAAATCTGCCAAAGCTTAGGCTGTGATCTTGGCCAGTTGGTTATCACCAAGTTCTCAGATGGTGAATTTGCAGTCTCATACGAGGAATCTATTCGCGGTCGCGACATATTCCTCGTACAGAGCACATTCCCCAACTCTGACAACCTCATGGAGCTGCTACTTATGATCGATGCGGCTAAGAGAGCCTCGGCAAGAACCATTAACGCAGTGATCCCCTATTTCGGATGGGCACGTCAGGACCGTAAGGACAAGCCAAGAGTGAGCATCGGCGCCAAACTGGTTGCAGACCTTCTTAGTGTAGCCGGTATTGACCGTCTGATAACCATGGACCTTCATGCCGACCAGATTCAGGGTTTCTTTGATGTTCCCGTTGACCATCTCTATGCCTCTGGGGTAATCCTTCCCTATTTGCAGAGCCTCCAGCTGGACAACCTTGTCATCGCCTCACCGGATGTTGGCGGTTCAAAGCGCGCGAATACTTACGCCAAGTACCTTGGATGCCCACTTGTGCTTTGCAACAAGACCCGCGCACGCGCCAATGTGGTGGCAAGCATGCAGATTATTGGTGACGTAAAGGACAAGAACGTGGTAATCATAGACGATATGGTGGATACGGCAGGCACTATCACCAAGGCTGCCGACATCATGAAGGAAGCTGGTGCAAAAACAGTACGTGCCTGTGCCTCACACTGCGTTATGAGCGGTCCGGCAAGCGAACGTGTACAGAACTCATCGCTTGAGGAGATTGTCTTCACAGATTCCATCCCCTACTCCAACCGCTGCGCCAAGGTAAAACAGCTTTCCGTTGCCGATATGTTTGCAGAAACCATCAGGCGTGTCATCAACAACGAGAGCATCAGCAGCCAATACCTCGTATAATATATAATAATGAGAAAAACGACATTTACAGGACTGGCAGCTGCGTGCATGATGCTCGCGGCTTGCCAGTCTGATGCATATAAGATTAGGGGAGAATGTGACATCTTGGAAAACGGGGATACCATTTTCGTCACCAACGATTTCTCCACAGGCAAACCTATCGCCCATGGCATCGTGAAGGACGGAAAGTTCACGGTGGAGGGGAATATTGACTCTCCCACCCTATGTATAGCATACAGCAAGACGGGAAATGTAAACACTACCTTCTTTGTTGAACCGGGAACCGTGAAGCTCAGTCTTGGTGATATGCCTTCGAAAACAAAGGTTGGAGGAACACCCATGAACGAGAAGTGGCAGACTATCATGGACAGTACACTTGTCATAGGTCTGGAGATGAACCGTATAGGCGAACAGCTCTACCAGTCGCCACAAGACCTCTCGCCCGAGGAAAAGAGCGCGACCATTGCAAGAATGGAGATACTGCAGGCCAAGTTCGCATCGTTTATCAAGCGATATGCAGAGAAGAACATCACCAACCACTTCGGAATGTTCATGCTACTGTACTTCCAGGATGTTATGCAGCCCGAGGAAATCCTCTCGCTTGTGAGCCGAATGCCCTCTGAACTCCAAAAGAACCCAGACATACAGACCCTCACTGCCGAACTGAAGCGCAAGACTGCCGTGGGAGTTGGAGGCACACTGCCTGAGTTCACCATGAACGACATCAACGGACACAAGGTGAACCTGCGCGAAGAGATTGCCAAGAGCAAACTCAACCTGATTGACTTCTGGGCAAGCTGGTGCGGACCGTGCCGTGCCGAAATGCCTAATGTGGTGGCACTCTACAACAAGTATAAGTCCCTGGGATTCAATGTTATCGGCATATCACTTGACGACAACAAGGACAAGTGGGAAGCTGCCGTGAAGAATCTCGGAATGAAATGGATGCAACTGTCAGACCTTCAGGGATGGCACAACTCCATAGCCGTGGCAATGGGTGTAAACTCGATTCCCCATACAGTAGTGGTTGACAGTCAGGGCAAGATTCTCGCAGTGGGGCTGAGAGGAGAAAAGTTGGAGGAATTCATTGGCAACTCCCTCAATAAATAATACTTCAAAAACCATTAATATGAGAAAAACTGCAATGGTCCTCATTGCGGGACTATGTTCAATAAGCGTTATGGCTGAGACGAAGACAGTAAATCTGAAAATTATAGAGACGAGTGACGTTCACGGCTGTTTCTTTCCTTACGACTACATAGAGGACTCACCTATGGAGGGTTCGCTCGCCAGAGTGAGCACCTACATCAAGAAGCTGCGCAAGGAATACGGCAATAATGTCATACTGCTCGAAAACGGTGACATACTGCAAGGACAGCCCACTTGCTACTACACCAATTACGTGAAACCCGAACTACCTAACGCCGCAGCTGAAATAGTAAACTGGATGGGATATGACGCCCAGACATTGGGCAACCATGATGTGGAGACAGGGCACGCTGTTTATGACAAGTGGATAGGCGAACTGAACTGCCCCACACTCGGAGCCAATGTCATCGACACACCAACGGGCAAACCATACCTGCAGCCTTACACCATCATAGAGCGCGAGGGAGTTAAGATAGCCGTCATCGGCATGATAACTCCAGCCATACCTAACTGGCTGCACGAAAAACTGTGGAGCGGACTTTATTTCGAGGATATGACAAAGGCTGCCGCAAAATGGGTGGATGTTGTGCGCAACGTCGAGCAAGCTGACTTGATTATTGGCCTGTTCCATAGTGGATGGAACGGTGGCATAAGTACACTTCACTATAATGAGGACGAGTCGGAATACATCGCACGCAACATTCCGGGCTTTGACATCATCTTCTTCGGTCACGACCATGCCCCACGCTGCACGGTTGTAAAGAACATCGAGGATAAGGACGTGTTCTGTCTCGACCCCTCGTGCAATGCGATTTTTGTGGCTGACACCGATGTCACACTGACCATCAAGAACGGAAAAGTCACCAATAAGAATATATCCGGAAAACTTACCAGTGTGGCCAATACACTCGTGGATGAGGAGTTCATAAATAAATTCAAGCATATCTCCGATAGCGTTAAGTCATTCACCAACAGGCGGATAGGACATATCACCGAAAGCATTCACACCAGTGACTCCTTCTTTGGCAGCTCCACTTTCGGAGACCTTATCCACAGTCTGCAACTCTCCATAACCGGAGCTGACATATCATTCAACGCTCCACTTTCGTTTGATGCTATCGTACACAAGGGCGACATACATATGAACGACATGTTCAAACTTTACCGCTATGAGAACGACATATACGTGATGAGACTCACGGGAAAGGAAGTGCGCAAGCACCTTGAGATGAGCTACGACCAATGGGTGAACACAATGAAGTCTCCCGATGACCATATAATGCTGTTAGACTCAAATGCCGTACACGACAAGCAGCGCAACATGTTCAAGAACCTAACATTCAACTTTGACAGTGCCGCCGGCATTGACTATGTTGTGGATGTCACAAAGCCCGACGGCGAGAAGGTTAAGATATTGCGCATGTCCAACGGTGAGGAGTTTGACGAATCAAAATGGTACAAGGTGGTACTCAACAGTTATCGAGGCAACGGCGGTGGAGAACTGCTCACACGCGGTGCAGGCATCCCGAAGGATTCACTCGAAAGCAGAATCATATACCGCAGCGAACGAGACCAGAGATATTATCTCACCCAAGAGATTGAACGTCAAGGCAAAATCGTTCCGCACAAACTTGACAACTGGCGCTTTGTTCCCGAGGAATGGGCAGAGCCAGCCATACGTCGCGACCGCAAACTACTATTTGAATGATGAATAAATACTATTTCGTCTTCTGCAAGGGAGATATCATGTTGGAAAAACTTGCCGACGGCAGTTATACCATACCATGCCAGGAGGATACTCCCACCAAAGTATTCCCCTGGACAAATATTCTCAATGTAACACCTTTAGGTGACACAGAGGTAAAGACCTACCGCATCGACTCACCTGTCACTGACAACCCTCGTTTTGAGATGTGCGGACTGCGTCCCAGTTATTACAAGCTTTCTCCAGAACTTTACCAGAAAGCCGGCAAATGCGAGGAGCTGCTTTATTGGGACCAGAACACCAAGTTCTGCGGGGTATGCGGAGGAATGATGAAGATGCACACCGACATTAGCAAGCGTTGCGAAGAGTGCGGCAAGGAGGTGTGGCCATCACTTGCCACTGCCATCATAGTGCTCATACACCGCGGCGACGAAGTGCTGCTTGTCCATGCCCGCAACTTCCGCGGCAAGTTCTTCGGACTTGTTGCCGGCTTTGTAGAGACGGGAGAGTCACTCGAAGAGGCGGTCCACCGTGAGGTGATGGAAGAGACAGGACTCGTCATCACAAACCTGCGCTACTTCGGAAGCCAACCATGGCCATACCCCAGCGGACTGATGGTTGGTTTCCATGCCGACTATGTCTCGGGAGAAATAAAGTTGCAGAAAGAAGAACTGGCAGCGGGACAGTGGTTCAGGAAAGACAGCCTGCCCGAGATACCGGAGAAGCTGTCCATAGCCCGACGAATAATTGACGACTGGCTTTCATGGTAAAGACAATTCGGGATGGACGGTCTCATCCCAAACGTATAAAAATACGGAACCGCATCTCTGCCGTTGCAGGATGCGGTTCTATAATCTAATAATTTTATTCCATTGGATTCTCCGTTTCCGGAGTTTCCTCCTTTGCTCCTCTCGATCTCTCGACCAAAATTCACTTTTATCATTACCCAATACTAACAATCTTTTACCTAAAAACTAAAAACCAATAACTAACCTAAAACAATCTATTACCTAACTAAAAACCTTTATCTATGAAACAAATCTATCTTTTTTACACTGCAAAGATACGAACTTTTTCGGATTCCGCAATACTTTTAGTCGAATTTCTTGGATTCTTCGACATATTATTGATTTTTATCAAGTCGAATATCCCCGAAACACCTCCGAATAGCAATAATCCGACTATAATACCTCCTGATTGTATATGCCAAGGAAGATTTCCTTTAGCTTAATTGGATTGGCAATTATGTCACGTACTATGTTCAGGTTGCGCTCGTTTTCGGAACCACGCACCCACAACTTGATATAGCCATTGACGGAATACTTGTTCTGCATGTGCTCATAGAAACGCTCCCATTGCTGTTCAGCTGAATACTGCGGATAATTAGCCAATCCGAACTGCACTGCCCGGCGGAACACTGAGTCAGGCTCTATATCACGGTCGGCCTCTGCCACAATTTTTCCGTAAATCGAACGCGGTGCGCGTGATGCCGAGGCCCTATGGTCCTCCACTGCCTCCTTCATAATCTTGAGTTGCTCGATTGAGAACCATTTCTTAAGCCTGGCGTCGTTATAAAGGATCTTACCTCCCTCAATATGGTGTATAGCCCTCTGCCCCGCCATACCGAGATCATGGTATGCGGCGATGACATAAACCATATTCAGGTCGGCACCCACCTTCAGCGCCAGGTCCATAGCCTTGCGTATCACTCTCACCACATGCTCAGTGTTATGCGCCTTGTCAAAGGCTGCATATCTGGGCAGAATCTTGCTTTCCACAAATTCCACAAGGTCGAGACTTGCCATTCTGTTCATATCTTGTTCCTCCTGTTAAAATCCAATTTTTACATTCACTTTAGCCTTTTTTTAGCAATTAATTGCCAAAACATTTGCAAATATACATAATTATGCTTACTTTTGCAAGAAATAATTAAAAAAAATTCGATTATGCAGTCAAAAGACATCAAGAAAGACTCGCTTAAGGCCTGGATACTGGCCGCGCGTCCCAAAACACTAAGCGGTGCAGCAGTGCCCGTGATGATTGGTCTGGCCCTTGCCTATAAGGATTCCTTTCTATATGAAGGCGACCCATTCTGCTGGGTGCCGGCAGTGTTGTGTCTCCTGTTTGCATGGGTGATGCAGATTGATGCCAATTTCATCAACGATTTCTTCGACTTTGCCAAAGGCACCGACGATACAGCCACTCGCCTTGGCCCTCGACGGGCATGTGCACAAGGCTGGGTAAGCGTTGACAAGATGAAGCATGCCATAGCCCTGACCACATGTATTGCCTGTCTGACAGGACTGCCGCTTGTATTGTATGGCGGTCTGGAGATGGTGCTTGTGGGCATCCTCTGCCTTTTATTCTGCTTTCTATATACCACTCACTTGTCTTACATAGGTATGGGCGACATGCTCGTGGTACTGTTTTTCGGCATCGTTCCCGTGTGCGTACCTTATTATATTCATTTACACACATGTTCATCGTTTGTGTTTCTTGTATCGGTAGCTTGTGGAATGGTTGTCGATACTCTCTTGATTGTCAACAACTTCCGCGACCGCGACACAGACAAAGCCGTAGGCAAAACCACCCTGGTGGTCAAAATCGGCGAGAAGGCATCGTTGCAACTCTATCTTGCCCTTGGCTGGGGAGCCTTCATAATGGGACTGGCATATATGACCAACGGCTACTTCCTTGCCTTTGTCCTGCCATTAGTGTATCTCGTGTTCCATCATTACACGTATATGCGCATCAAGCGTATCAACCGCGGCAAGGCCCTCAACCTCTGTCTTGGTGAAACAGCGAGAAACATCTTCATCTACGGCCTAATGGTCACCTTGGGCATTCTGCTGTCTTAGGGAATTTTATCTCAGATAGAGATAATAAACCGCCACTAAAACTGCCACCAAAACCAGGGTGACAACAGTCTTGATCATACAGCTTGCCACCTTTTTCATCACCAGGAACCCGACAATCAGCAATATCAGGCCTGCCACGTAATATCCGAAATTATCCATATCAGTTGTTATTATTTAAATAAATGTCTGAATCCTGCGGGAATCATCGTCTCAAATTCCATACGCTCGTGTGTAACCGGATGAGTGAAACACAGCATGTAGGCATGAAGGCAGAGACGGTGCAGCGGGTCGTCGCCATTTCCGTATTTCACGTCTCCACACACAGGATGTCCCATGTCAGCCGAATGTACCCTTATCTGATTCTTCCTGCCAGTCTCCAGCTTGTATTCCACTAAGGAATATTCGGTGGTACGGTCGAGGACATGGAAATGGGTGACGGCATACTTGCCCCCGTTATCCACCGGAGAAGAATAAGTGATATATGCCTTGTTGTCTTTTAGCCAATTGGCTATCGTTCCTCCATCCTGTTCCACCTCTCCGCTTACAACCGCCACGTATCTGCGGTCATACACAATATCGTGCCAGTTGTGTTCAAGGATCTGCTCTGTCTCAATATCCTTGGCATATACCATTAATCCACTTGTGTCGCGGTCCAACCTGTGCACGACGTGCGCACGGCAGTTCTGGCGGCTTTTGTGGAAGTAATCGTCAAGAACTGCTTTCACGTTCAGGGATGAGTGACCTGCTGCCATTGACAGAATGCCGATGTTCTTTTCAACCACTACAATCCAACGGTCCTCATAGACAATCTTCACATATCTGCTTTTGAATGCCTGTTGGTTGCGCTTTGTCTTGCTGACTGCCACCTTCATTCCCTGCTTGAGCGGAAAGTCGAATTGCGTCACGCACTTACCGTTCACCTTTATGCCACGTCCCTGCAATGTGGCCTTCACCTTAGTTCGGCTTTCCTTAAGGTTGTCGAGCAGCCATTCCAGCAAAGGACGATCTTCATTGACGGTCAGGTGAGTCCATTCTCCCTGTCCATTGTTGTATCCATGTATATATCCCATATGAATATCTGAATTTCCAAAATTATTGTATCAGTTGAAGAAGTTCCACGAAAGTCCTAAACGGAGTATCTTTCCGTTTGTTGGGTAATGTGGAGCCAAAAAGTAGTCACGACTTCCACCGCCTGCGTTTACGTGGCTCATCATGACAAAGAAGCGGGTGTGCTTTAGGTGCATGTTGGCATATACATCCACAAAAGGATAGCCTCCGATCTTCATGCGTGAGTCATCTCTCTGCTGAACAGCAAACTGGCTGAGCTGTGGACAATAGTCGGGAGCGTAATATTTGGTGAAGAAATATCCGTCGGCACCCAATTCCATAGCCAATTCTCCGGCAATCTTAAATTTCAGATAAAGATTGGTGAAGATATTTACTGACGGTACAGGAAGCACGTTCTCGTCACTTGAGGTCTGGAACGTGAAGACATTCTCCCAATTGAGCGGCCCCAACCTGAAGTCCTGCATCAGTTGGGCAGTCATGAGGTTGATATTGCCTCCCGCCTGATTGACGGTTGCCGTCAGATTGGTACGCCCAGAGGTGGTTGCATCGTATGACATTCCGAAGTACGTGTAGTTCTGAAGCTCCTCCACTGCCACTCTCAGGCGAGTGTTAGTCTTGCGGTATGTGAAAAGCCCCTCTATACGTGTACGTGTTTCCTTGTCGAGACCATTATCCCACCATATATGCTTGGAATGATAGTGGCGTTGGTAGAACGATGGATTAAGGCGATAAAAATACGCCTTGGCCCCAAGCGTCACAGTGTCACCCAGCAGGGGGAAGTTGAGTTCCGTAGAGAAATCCACTTTAATTTGTCCTGCATCCTCGCCAACGAGCCATGTCTCTGCCGAGAGATTATAGTGAAGAGTCTTACCCTGAGTCTTGATGAGTTGTCCGCCCACGCTTATATCATGTTCGTTCCATCTGCCCATGACCACACGGCTCTGCTCGTCCTCTGTTATAAGGTCGGGCATGTCAAAACGTCGCAACTCATGGGTGGCAAACACCTTGAGTCCTGCCTTTGCCCACTTGTTGAAACCTTCGAGCATAGCTAAGGCAAGAGTGTTCTTCATCGAGAAATGCTTTGTCTGGTCGTAGATAGAGTCGCCACGGTAGGCATTGTCAACATTCAGGTCATAATAAGTGTTGGCATAATATTCGGCAGGCGAATCGTATGCCTGATAGATACGGCTATATCTGTTGAGGTCGAATGTATGTATCACGCTGGTGACAGGCACGTATTCCTTCTTCAATGTGTCAGCAAGAACGGCCTGCAGACTATCCATCATGCTTGTTCCGTCAGGTCGCCCACTGAGTTCAATATTCTCGTCAGGTTTATTTCCTTCCTTTTCCTTTAGCCGATTTTCATTGTCCTGCTTGCGTTTCTCACTGTCAATCTTTGCCTCCACAGCAAACTTGCGCGCCTTGATTTCTTCATCCGTCATGCGCACATTCCGATAAAAGCCAAAACTGTAGCGATGTGACAGGAAAAGATGGATATTGTCATTGCGATTCCAATTTCGCTGTAGCACGGTGGGTATTTCACTCTCCAAGAACTTGTCTGAAAATGATTCAGGAGATGTTATATACTTGTCATCGATGATACCGCCGTTTTCCGCCACTTTCTGGTGATAGACCGAGAACATGGCATGCATTTTGTATCGGTCACCATCGTATGAACTATATAAGGTGGAACCGAAATGTGACGTGCTCTGGTTGGCATAATATCCTCGGGCGTATGAATAATTGAGGTCAAAGCCAAAACCCAGACGCTTGTTTGCATTGGTGGCAAAAATCACGTCTATGTGGTCTTCGCCATTGAGTTTGTCGCCACAGTTGTCGTAGGTGATGTTGGTGATTGGCGAGAGCGTGTTGGTGAACAAAAAACCGTCGGGCTGCTTCATCACGTGCGAATAAGGCTGCACAAACATAAACTGATCAACTATAGGTTGGTCAATGGCAATACGGTTGAGACGAGGCGTATAATTATTGCCGGTGGTATTATACTCTCCGTATTTGCCTGTATTGAATATGGTGTTCATGAACAGATGCGGCATAGTGTCGGGAAGCGTAGGGAACATATCCCCAAACTTCCTGTCTATCTTCCACACCTTCAGTCCCTTGGGAATTTCCTGATTGCGGGTGGTGTCGGTGTTGTGCTTGTTGAAGTTGCGGTTGGAGCCATTGCCGTTCACGTTTCCCTGGTTGAGGTTGCCGCCATCGTCCATCCTCGTGAACGACTGGGCACCAGCACAGAGAAACGACGCCAAGAGCCACAACGAAATTATTATCCTGTTGTTCATTTAAAAATCATTCTGAGTGAAACCTCAATGGTCTTAATTATAATGGCAAGACCAACAACCAGTCCCCACAACGGATAGCCAAAGAGTTCCATTGGAGTGTACATATACAAGGCTATGCCCACCACCACGGCAAGCATAAAGAGGATGTTGAGCACATTCCTCACCCTAAACGTCTTGTCCTCCGGTTCGCGCCGGTGGTGTGTCTCGCCACGGTTCCATATTCTGTCGAGCTCTTCCTGTGTCATTTGCCCTCCTCCTTCTTCTTTCCATTAAGGATTTCGTTGAACTTGCCGAAGAGGAAGTCCTTGCGGTCAACGGTCTTGCGGCGGAACTTGCCGCTCATCTTCGATAGCTTGTCCTTCTTCTTGTTGAGCGCGTTGTCATCGTCAATCCACTCTTCCGCCTTGTATGTCTGGGGATTGCGTTCCTCCTCATAGAGATAGTAGATGCGGGTCATCTTCAGCTCTATGCGTCCGTCGGAACAGTTGGCTATGAGAGAATAATAGAAACGGGTGCGGTCGAGCACAAGGGCACTGCTCTTGAACACAAGCCACTCCTGATAATTGGCACACAGAGTGTTGTTGGCAGAATCGGCCAAAGCCACAACGCTATGCTCAAGCTGGTTGGGCATACGGGTCAATCGCTCCATATAGTTCTTCGCCATTGAATAAATCTGCGACGCGCTCTTGCCTGGAGCCTCGATTACAGTGGAGAAGACCACCCTGCCGTCAACAAAGGGCACCGCCCCCACCAGATACTTGGCATCAGGATTAACCTTCACTAAAGCCTCCTTTGCCTCCTGCTGCTTTTCCATTTCTTCCCACTCGTTCTGGGCGCTGGCAAAACCGCAAAGGGAGGTCGCCAACATCAACATTATTGTTCTTTTCATCATTTCTTATTTAAATTTTTATGCAAAGGTACATAAAATATACCGAACAACAATGCTATACCTATATATATTAACTATTTTTTTCCTTTTTCTTTGTCATTTCGATAAATATTTGTAATTTTGCAGCATCAAAACTAAGAATTGGAAGATTATGAAATTTATAGCTGTTATACCGGCAAGATACGCATCTACGCGTTTCCCCGGCAAACCGCTTGCCATTCTTGGAGGCAAGACGGTAATTGAAAGAGTATATGAACAGGTGTCGAAAGTGATTGACGAAGTGTATGTCGCCACCGACGACGAACGCATCCGCCAAACGGTGGAGGGATTCGGCGGCAAGGCTGTCATGACCACCCCCGACCACAAGAGCGGCACCGACCGCATTGAGGAAGCCGTGGAGATAATCGGCACTGATGCTGACGTGGTTGTCAACGTGCAGGGCGACGAGCCTTTCATCCATGAGTCGCAGATAAGGACAGTGTGCGAGTGTTTCAACGACGAGGCTACCCAGATTGCGACATTGGGCAAACCTTTCGGACGCACTCCTTCGGACATTGATGCCATCGAGAATCCCAACTCGCCCAAGATTGCAGTGAGCAAAAACGGATATGCCCTGTATTTCAGTCGTAGTGTCATACCGTTCTGCCGTGACAAGCAACGTGAGTCATGGCCTGAGTCGTTCCCCTATCTGAAACACATCGGACTGTATGCCTATCGCCGCGAGGTTCTGCACGAGGTGACTCTGCTGCCACAGGGGGAACTGGAGAAGGCTGAGAGCCTGGAGCAACTGCGTTGGCTTGAGAATGGATATAAGATTAAAGTAGGAACAACTGACATAGAGACAGTAGGAATAGACACCCCCGAAGACTTGGCAAAGGCAGAGACAATATTGAATGTTCACATTTAAAAGATTTACCATAAAACAGGAAAAATGCGCCATGAAGGTGGGTACCGACGGGGTACTGTTGGGGGCTTGGGCTGCATCCGGCATGGAGGCTGCAAGGGTGAGAAACGTGCTTGACATCGGCACGGGCACCGGACTGATAGCACTGATGATGGCACAGAAGTTTCCTAATGCCCAAGTAGTTGGCATCGATATCGACATGGATGCCGCCGAACAGGCAACCGAGAATGCCTTAAGCTCTCCTTTTAGTCAGAATATCAATATTTTACACAAATCCCTTCAAGAGTTTATTGAAGAATGTAAAAACGGAGACAGTGAGTCTGATAGCAGAATAACATTCGATGCAATAGTATGCAATCCGCCATTCTTCGACAATTCCTTGACCTGCCCTGACCCCAAGCGCACTACAGCCCGACACAACTCCACCCTACCCTTCAGCACGCTGATGAAAGGGGCAAAGACACTGCTCGCCGACCAGGGATGCTTCTCCTTGGTGATACCATCGGAATGTAGGCAGAAAATTGAGGACGAGGCCATATTCTCGGGAATGATGCTTACCAAGAGAACAGCAGTGGTGACCAAGGAAGGCAAAAAACCCAAGCGCTACCTCCTCGAATTCGCCCTCAACGGAATGACCTTCGAGGAAGGAGTCTTGTCGCTAAAAAGTGAGGAATATCGGCTTCTGACGGCTGATTTTTACCTCTCAAAGGCAGAAAAAAGTTAAAGAGTTAAAAATGATACCCAAAAATGAGTATTTTCTCAGATATTTGCTGTATCTTTGCAGTGCTGTAACAAAGCGGCAACTTATTTATTAATTATTTAAATATAAGAAGGAATATGCAGTATTCTAATGAAGTCAACAACATGTGCGTTGTTGCCAAAGGTCCAAATCACGGACCAGCCCCAATTCCTGAAGAGGGAAAATGGATTCAGGCAAAAGAGATTAAGGACATCTCTGGTTATACCCACGGTGTGGGTTGGTGTGCACCCCAGCAGGGAGCTTGCAAGCTCTCTCTGAACATCAAGGAGGGTGTTATCCAGGAGTGCCTCGTAGAAACTATCGGTTGTACAGGTATGACACACTCAGCAGCCATGGCATCTGAGATTCTTCCTGGAAAGACCATCCTCGAAGCCCTCAACGCTGACCTTGTTTGCGACGCTATCAACACAGCCATGCGCGAACTGTTCCTGCAGATTGTCT
>JALFIX010000151.1 GCA_022775105.1 Prevotella sp.
TCGGTGCCACATATTTATGACCTGACTGGCAAACTGACTCCAGGCCAACATCAACTCGACATCAAGGTAGATAACGGAAACAGTGTGCCTAAGCAACTGCTCGGCTCTTCTCACGCATATACCGAGGATACTCAGACTAACTGGAACGGTATCATTGGTAAGATGTATCTCGAAGCAAAGGAATCACCTGTCACTATCAAGAGTATCAGAACAGCCCCAATCGCCTCAAAAAACAAGGTGAACATTGAGATAAATCTCGAAGGCAACCCCAAGCAAAAATATAATGTAAAGTTATATTTTAGCGGAAAACAGAAGAAAGACAAAGAGATTGAGATAACACGCAGTGGTATTAGCCGGAGAACCATTAACGAAGACGGCACAACAACGCTCTTTTACACTTACGACCTCGGTGAAAACGCAAAAAAATGGAGCGAGCACACTCCTCAAAACCTCAACAAGGTGAAAGTAAGGGTGGAATGTAAGGGCAAATCGGACGAGATGACCGCCACCTTTGCCCTTTGCGACTTCAAGGCAGAAGGCAACCATTTCACCGTGAATGGACGCAAGACATTCCTGCGAGGTAAGCACGACGCCTGCGTATGGCCTCTGACGGGACATGTGGCTATGGGATATGACGAGTGGTACAACTATCTCAAGACTTGCAAGCAATACGGCATCAACCATGTGAGATTCCATTCATGGTGTCCACCTGAGGCTTGCTTCCAAGCTGCCGACAACCTCGGTATCTATCTTCAACCCGAACTGCCGATATGGGGCGGTTTCGACGAAAAGGACGAATGGCTTACATCCTATCTGAGAGACGAGGGAAGGAAGATAATCGAGACATACGGCAATCATCCGTCATTCGTGATGATGGGCCTTGGCAATGAACTTTGGGGAAGTACCGAACTGATGGCGGACTACGTCAACGACTTCCGGAAAATAGACGGAAATTGCGAAAAGTCAGGTGACGGTGACGCTACGCGCCGTCTCTATACCTACGGCTCAAACATGTATCTCGGATACAAGGGCGTACTCGACGGAATGGACTATTTCACCACTTGTCGCATAGGTGGCGAGGCATGGGGAGAGTATAATACACACGTGCGCGGTTCATTCTCCTTCTGCGATGCCTTCGACGGAGGTCTCATCAATCACGAATATCCCAACACTACCACCAACTTCGAGAAGGCCATTGACGGAAGCAAGGTGCCAATTATCAGTCATGAGACGGGACAATTCCAAACCTATCCTGATTATAACGAGATTGAGAAATATCGCGGAGTGTTGCGTCCTGACAACATGAGAATATTCCGCCAAAGACTAAAGGATGCCGGAATGTTGTCACAGGCAAAGGATTTTCATGAGGCTTCAGGTAAATGGTCGGCTGAACTGTATAAAGCTGACATTGAGATGGACCTCAGGACTAGGAATATGGCAGGATTTCAACTGCTCGACATTCAAGACTACCCGGGACAAGGATCGGCATACGTCGGCATCCTCGACGCCTTTATGGACAGTAAGGAGATTGTGGATGTCAAGAGATGGCGACAATGGTGTGACAAGGTGGTTCCGATGGCCGAACTTCCACGACTCACCTATAGCGAGGGAGACACCATCACATGGAAGTGCATAATAGCGAATTATGCCGCCACCGACTCAGTTCTTGAAGGAAAGACGATGAAATGGGCATTTTTTAGCGATAAGAATGTAATATTGGCACAAGACAGCACAAAGCTCAGCAATGTGGAGGCGGGAGTGTTAGATGTGTCATGCGACTCGGTAGTGGCACGACTTAGCAAGACAAGAAAGGCGGAAAAAGTGAGATTGGAACTGTCTATCACCGACACTCCTTATCATAACGATTACACGTTGTGGGTATATCCCGGCTACGATATGGAAAAACAGTTAGGCACACTTTCAAAGGGTATTGCCATCGCCGACACCCTTGACGAGAGCGTAATGAAAAAGTTAAGGGATGGAGACAAGGTGCTTCTCATGCCAAAGAAGGAAATGTATGCCGACCAAACCGTAGGTGGCTTGGTGCAGACAGACTACTGGAACTACCGCATGTTCAAGACCATATCCGAAAACAATAAGAAACCCGTTTCGCCTGGAACACTCGGTTTGCTAGTTAACGAGATGGAGCATCCTCTGTTTAAGTCATTCCCTACAGATATGCACACCAACTGGCAGTGGGCGTCCATAGTGCATGAGTCACGCCCGTTAGTGATGGACAAGATGCCAGAAGGTTATTGTCCATTGGTGCAGGTGATTGACAATGTGGAGCGCAACCATCGCCTTGCCCTCTTTTTTGAGGCAAATGTCGGAAAGGGGCGAGTATTCGTGTGTATGAGTGACTTGACCGCGACTCAGAAATATCCAGAGTCACGCCATCTGTTAAGAAGCATATTAGAATATATGCAAAGCGAGGATTTCAAGCCCGCCATCACTCTCCTACCCGATGACTTTGGCCGTTTCTTCACCGAAAAGGCTCAGGAAAGCAACGTCAAAGAGCTGCGAAACATTTCTTATGACTAATATAAAAGGCAGTCATTTATTGACTGCCTTTTATATTTTTATTTCTTGTTCCTCGGCTTTCTCATCGCCCACCCCTCTTCGCTGAAGTCAGGCTCTTCGCCTTTGAAATCATTGTTGCCGTTCTTGAAGAACTGGCGCCAATCGCCCGTTTCCATCGGCATGTCCATTGATTTCTTGGGTTTTCTTGGAGTATGGGCTTTCTTTGCCGTGACAATCTTTTCGGATGACTTTCTGCCTCCGCGTGATGACCTGCGGTCGCCATCATCAGAAGAGCGAGCTGCCCTGCCATGTCCCTTCTCCTCGGCATCATTGCAGCGCACTTCACGTCCCTTGTATCTTGTTCCGTCAAGGGCACTCATCACCTTCTGTGCATCCTTCTCAGGCACTTCTATATATGAGAACTTGCCCAGCAGGTCGATATGTCCAACCTCCTGACGTCCCTCCACGTGCTTGTTGATATACTGCATAACCTCACCGGGATAGAAACCGTCATCCTTTCCGAGATTGATGAACAGGCGGCGATATCCGGACTCAGCCCCCCTCCGTCTCCCCCGAGGGGTGTTGCTGCGCTCTCCTCTACCGCCACGTTCTCCTTTTCCTCCACGCTTGCCGGAAGTCTCCCCTCGCGAAGATTTTGAGGGGGCTTCAATCTCGGGCGCATCGGCATAATAGGCAAGGAACTTTCCGAACTCCATGCTCACAATCTTCTTAATCAGGTCCTCCTTGTCCATGAACTCAAAGTAGCGGTTTATGTCCGTCATGAACGGGTCGATTTCCTCGTCGTTCACGTCGGTCTTCACTATCTGGTCCATCACCTTATACAGCTGTTTCTTGCAAATCTCCTTGGCTGAAGGTATCTCTCCCTCCACGAAACTCTTGCCTATCTCCTTCTCTATCGCCCTCATCTTATGCTTCTCACGGATGTGCATGATGGAGATAGACGTACCCTTCTTTCCCGCACGACCTGTACGTCCGCTGCGGTGGGTGTAGCTCTCGATATCGTCGGGGAGACCGAAGTTTATTACATGCGTGAGATCATCAACGTCCAGGCCACGGGCTGCCACATCCGTAGCCACAAGAAGTTGGGTGAGATGCTGGCGGAACTTCTGCATAGTAAGGTCGCGCTGTTGCTGACTGAGGTCGCCGTGAAGGCTCTCGGCGTTATATCCGTCGCGAATGAGTTTATCCGCTATATCCTGGGTCTCAAGTTTGGTGCGGCAGAAGATGATTCCAAATATTTTGGGATTGTAGTCCACGATACGCTTCAGGGCGAGATACTTGTCCTTGGCATGCACCATATAATATATATGGTTGACATTCTCTGCACCCTCATTTCGGCTACCCACCACAATCTCCTTATATTCACGAAGATAGCTCTTGGCAATGCGCTCAATCTCGCGGCTCATGGTTGCGGAGAAGAGCAGGGTGTTGCGGTCTTTTGGAACGCCCTCAAAGATTTCATTGATACTTTCAGTGAAGCCCATATTGAGCATCTCGTCAGCCTCGTCGAGCACCACGTTATATACATTTTCAAGGTTAGCCTTTCCTCTGTGCATAAGGTCGATAAGTCGTCCCGGGGTTGCGACAATCACTTGTGCACCGTGGCGCAGGGCACGAATCTGGTTCTCGATGGACGCGCCACCATAAACAGCAACAATGTTTATGCCCTTCATATACTTGGAAAAGTCCTTCAGGTCATCTGCAATCTGCAGGCAAAGCTCACGCGTGGGACTCAGTACAAGGGCCTGAGTCTCATGGCTCTCGGGGTCAAGGCGTTGCAGCACGGGAATACCGAATGCGGCAGTCTTACCCGTACCGGTCTGTGCCAGTGCGATTACATCGTTATTACTTCCAAGCAAATAGGGAATGACTTCCTCCTGGACGGGCATCGGACTCTCGAAGCCCAACTCCGTGATAGCGCGGCGAATCTCTTCGCTGACGCCCAATTCTTCAAATGTCTTCAATGAAATATATTATAAATTACGTAATTTTCGGGTGCAAAGTTACGAAGAATTTGCCATTCTGCAACAACATTAGCTAAATATTTATAATAATTTATACTTTTCTAGCTGGATTAGTTTCATCGAAACCATATGGAATCGTGTCATCGAAACCGTCGGGAAGACTTGTATCATCGAAGCCGTCAGGAAGAGTGGTGTCAAAGCCGTCGGGCCAGGGCCATGCCATGTTGCCATGTCCTACTTTCTCCGCCCAGGGCTGGGCAAGCTTCTCGTCCTGGTCTTCCTGGTCTTTCTTTTTTGTCCAAAACTGTCCCATAAGTTATATGTTTATCTACAGTTATTTTACTGATAATCTCTTGTTAAAGAACTCCAAAGCCCTCTGTTGTAATGCCTTGCCGCAGGAATGCGGGACGTCCCACAGCTCAGTCTCAAGGGCGGAACCGGCGTCCTGGCTGCTCCATACGTCATGCATTATGCTGAAGGCAGACTGAGTGCCGTCAACGGGGAAGAGATGGTCGCGGGTGCCATTGATGAAGAGCATCGGTTTGGGACAGGCAAGCGAGGCAATATGGGGATAGTCGAGCCATTGGCGAAGGGCGGGTATGCAGTTGGCGAAACCGCCGTATTCGCGTTTCTTGTCCTTTACCGACATCTGCACGTCGGTTACAGTCATCCAGCATATCGAGGCGGCGGCAGCTATCTTGTCGCTCAGGGCGGCAAGCATCCATGCCCTGTATGCTCCCATAGAACAACCCATACAACCTATACGGCTCTTATCCACCTCGGGGAGCGAGGCAAGGAAATCCGTGCCGGTGATATCGTCGTAGGTCATAAAGGCAGAAAGGTCCCGCCCGAGCATCATCATATTGCCGCAGATAATGTCGTACTTGCTGCGGTCAACACCCTCCTCCCTACCCCGCTCTCCCCACATCGGGGCATCGGCAGAGAAAACCACATATCCGTTGCGTGCGAAATAGTCTCCGGCATACTGTCCGTCGTATAATTTCTCAGCCCAACGGTCGGCATCATTTACAACAGCGGTATCAACGTCAAACGGACGTATCATCTTCTCCTTTCCGATATATAGATGACCTCCATGGTCGTGAAGCATGTTCATGGCAGGAAACGGACCCTTGCCTTCGGGAATAAGAAGATATGCCGATATGCGCGAATAGGCATTTACGTTGAAGAGAATCTTACGTGCGGTATATCCGTCACGTTTCTCCTCGCCTATTATCTGATAATCAAAGCCTTCGGCCTTTTTAGGCGGAGTCATCATACATTCGAACACCTTTGCCCTCGCCACTGATTTCCACTCGGCAAAGTCCTTGATGTCACTGTTTCCCCAAGCGAGGGGATATGTAAGTTCCTTCTTCAACTGCTCCACATACCGGGGCAAGTCGAAGGTGAACTCATAGTTCTCGCGTTTTTGCAGGGGCGCCTTCTTTTTCTGTTGCGCCTGAACTGCGGAAATATTGGCGACAAGCATCGTCGCCACGGCTGTACACCTTATTACATTATATATAGAATACATAAGCTAAAAATATTACTTAGGCAAAGATACAACAAAATCCCCGAAAACCGCATCAATTGGTGTATTATTTAAGCTATATTAACCGTAAAACGACTGGCAATCAGATTTATTTAAAATAACTGTTGTAATTATTTGGTTTATTCGCAGGAATTATTTATCTTTGCAGCTGAAATCGCTATCATCCCTCGAGCGAGGAATGAACCCGCAGAGTGAAGGGTAATACATCACTCCACAAGACAAATAAAATAATAATTGGGAGGCAGAATATGACTAACAAAAAAGATTTTCAGCAAGGGCAGAAAAAGGATATTCAGCAAGGGCAGAAGAAGGATATTCAGCAAGGGCAGAAAAAGGATTTTCCGCAAGTGCTGAAAAAGCCCGGAAACTGGAGTGCGCTGTACATATACCAGAAATCAGCAGTTGTATATCAACTATCATACGCTTTCTGCGAGAGGTTCATACATCTCTTCAAGGACCGCACGCGCGATCAGGTGATACAAGCGGCAAGGTCATGCAAGCAGAACATTGTAGAAGGCTTGGAAGACGGAATGACATCATCAGAGATGCAATTGAAACTTCTCAATGTGGCAAGGGCATCGCTGATGGAACTGAAAGAGGATTATAAAGACTATCTTAATACCCGGTTTCTTCGCACGTATGTGAAAGGAGAGGATGACTATGACCAAATAGTCGATTTTTGCAGATATCACAATAAGCTTGAAGACTATGAATCAAATTTTTATAAATGGTCAGACGAGGTTATGTGCAATTATGCGTTATCCCTTTGTCATTTCATCGATAAGATGCTGATGTCACTTCTTGAAAAACTCGAAAGGGAATTTGTCACTGAGGGTGGTATAAAAGAGAGGATGTACCGCGCCCGCACTGGATACAGGAATATGCAGGACGAGCGTATTAAGCAACAAGACGAGCAAATAAAACAGAAGGAAGAAAAAATAAGGCAGAAAGACGAGCGAATCAGCCAACTCGAAACCGAGATAAACAACCTCAACAACGCGCTATCAGAGGCTAACAGCAAAATCACTGGCTGGATTGCTAAATATGAGGACTTAAAAGAGCGTGCCTTAAAGGCTTATTATTCGCAAAAAGAAGAAATAGAGGCATTGAAGGCGAAGATTAGTAAATCGAATGAATTACTAGAATGACTAGAAATACTAGAATAACTAGAAATACTAGAAATACTAGAATAACTAGAAATACTAGAATAACTAGGATTACTAGAAATACTATAGATTCTAATGAATGGAAAACCCCGATAATTCTAAAAAATAAAAAAAAACATCAACAATGAAGATATGTATTTTCTGCAGCGCCAATGACAATATAGACGCTGAATACTTCCGCAGGACGGAAGAACTTGGACAATGGGCAGCATCTGACGGACATACAATCGTGTTCGGGGGCTGCGATATGGGACTGATGGAGTGTGTGGCGAAAGCCGCTAAATCTGCCGGGGGAATGACTATCGGCGTCGTGCCTACCAAAGTGGAGGAACGAGGTCATGTGAGCGATTACGTAGATGTGCATATCCCTTGCGACAATCTCAACGACCGAAAGGCTCTCATGATGGCACAAAGCGACGTGTTCATCGCCTTGCCCGGAGGCATCGGCACTCTCGACGAAATATTTTCAGTGGCGGCATCGGCTACTATAGGATACCACGCCAAGGATGTCATACTATACAACATCAACGGATTCTGGGATTCGCTGATTGCCATGCTCAACGACCTCGACACGAAAGGGATGGTGAGGGGAGAATGGAAAAGGCATATCAAAGTCGCCACAAGTTTGCAGGAGATAAAGGATTATCTGCAATAAAAAACAGGGATATCGAGAAACAGAATACTATATGTATTGAGAAAACAAAGGGCAATATTATCCCATATATGCTAAATGAAAGTTAAATATTGGGCTTGGTATAAAAAAAAGCTGAACAACACAACGGAAAGCGGGCAAAAATGCGTAATTTTGCACCGCTTAAGTCAAAATATACATTATAATAAAGGACATACATATATAATATAATAAGGTGATGAGGAAAGTTATTGGTATTGGAGAGACCGTTCTCGACATAATTTTCAAGGATGACGAACCAGTGAGTGCAGTGCCTGGAGGCTCTGTCTTCAATGCGCTGATTTCGTTGGGACGCTCGGGAGTGAAGGCATCACTCATCAGCGAGACCGGCAACGACCACATTGGAAAGAAAATCATCCGGTTTATGGAGGACAACGGGGTGGATGGCAGCAATGTGAATGTTTATGCTGACAGCAAGTCGCCCCTGTCGCTCGCATTCCTAAACGAGAACAACGACGCGGAATACATCTTCTATAAGGACCACCCGCACGACCAGCTCGACTTCATCTATCCCGATATCCAACCGGACGATATTGTGATGTTCGGCTCGTTCTATGCCATCAATCCCGTGATTCGCCCGCAGGTGGCGGGACTTCTTGAATATGCCAAGAACCACGGAGCGATAATATACTACGACGTTAACTTCCGTGCCTCCCACCGCAACGAGGTGATGAAAATCACTCCTAATCTTCTGGACAATCTTGAATATGCCGACGTGGTGAGGGGTAGCAATGAGGATTTCTCGATACTCTTCAAGCGCAATGACGCCGACAGTGTATATCGGACGGATATTTCCTTCTATTGCCACAACTTCATATATACACAGGGAGCCAACCCAGTGGAAGTAAGGGCTGAGGGAGGAGTAAAACGACAATATCCTGTGAGCAACACCGAAACTGTGAGCACCATTGGCGCAGGCGACAACTTCAATGCGGGATTTGTGTATGGTCTGATAAAATATGGCATCACAAAGGAAGATATCCGACGGGGGCTTACCGAGGAGCAATGGGACAAATTAGTGGAATGTGCACTGATGTTCTCATGCGAATGTTGCAAGAGCCTTGACAATTATATCTCCAAGGAAGTGGGGGAAGAATTAAGAATTAGGAATTAAATACTTATATATCATGCAGGAAATTACAAACAAGATTTATTATGTGGGCGTGAATGACCGCAACAAGAACCTGTTCGAAGGCCTGTGGCCTCTGCCAAATGGAGTTTCTTATAACTCGTATATCATTGATGACGAGAAGATTTGCCTCATCGACACTGTCGAGGTGGATTTCTTCATTCCTTATATCAAGAATATCCAGCAGGTCATAGGCGACCGCAAGATTGACTATCTCGTAATCAATCACATGGAGCCCGACCATAGCGGAGCCATTGAACTCATCCGCAAGTATTATCCCGAAATAACCATCATCGGCAACAAGAAGACCTTTGGAATGATGAAGGGATTCTACGGCATTCAGGAGAACACACTTGAAGTGAAGAACGGCGACACACTCGACCTCGGACAGCACAAGTTGCAGTTTGTGCTCACTCCAATGGTACACTGGCCTGAGACGATGGTCACTCTCGACACCACCAGCAACGTGCTCTTCTCGGGAGATGCCTTCGGATGCTTCGGCGCGCTCAACGGCGGCATTATCGACTCGCAAATCAACTGCGACACCTTCTGGCTCGAGATGGTGCGCTACTACTCAAACATCGTGGGCAAATATGGCACTCCAGTGCAGTCGGCACTGAAGAAGCTCGCCGGAGTAAAGCTCGACTATATATGCTCGACCCACGGTCCGGTATGGCACGAGTATATCGAGAAAGTTATAGGAATGTATGACTCGATGTCGAAATATGAGACAGAACCTGGACTCGTGATATGCTACGGCACAATGTACGGCAACACCGAACGTGCAGCCGAAGTGATTGCCCGTGCGGCATCGGAGGCAGGAGTCAAGAATATCGTGATGTACAACGTATCTAAGACCCACCACTCATATATCATCCGCGACGTGTTCCGCTACAACGCGCTCATCGTGGGAGCACCTACTTACAACACGGGACTTTATCACGAAATGGACGTGTTGCTCGCCGAGCTTGCCAACAAGGACATCAAGAACCACAAGTTGGGATGGTTCGGAAGCTACGGATGGGCAAGCAAGGCTGTTGCCAAGATTAAGGAATGGAACGACACCCGCCTCCACTTCGAGGCTGTGGGCGAACCGGTGGACATCTGTCAGAGCCTCAACGACGAGACATTCAAGAAGTGCGAGGAATTAGGACGCAAAATGGCGGAAGCCGTTTTAAATGAAGAGTGAAGAATGAAGAATGAAGAATGGCTGCGCGAACCGAACGCAGAGCCGAGCTTGCTCGAGCTATGCTGAACCGATGGAGCAGCGAGAGGAGAGCCAAGCTTGCTTGAGCTATCCCGAGTCGCGACAGAGGAAGACGAAGTCAAAGTGAAGCCAG